>DASVCT010000039.1:0-6220 GCA_036381475.1 Cyclobacteriaceae bacterium | reverse complement strand
CGGTGGGCCCTTTAGGGAATTAAAGGGTACGGCGGGTTTTCCATAACATCGGTTGAAAAAGGAATCAAACCGAAACTACTCACCCGTCGAACGTTTCCCAAGCTACTTCCGGCGCTCAACCCTTGCATCCCTAAAGGGAGCCAACGCGCGGGTACCGTTGCTTTACAGAATCTAGGGTACGTTTCAATTCCTCCCCCTTATTGACTTGGGATCTAAAGTGATTGGAAAACAAAGTGCGGTGGGCCCTTTAGGGAATTAAAGGGTACGGCGGGTTTTCCATAACATCGGTTGAAAAAGGAATCAAACCGAAACTACTCAACGTCAAACGCGTGCCCAATCTTCTTCCAGCGCGCCCAACCCCTCCTCCGCGTCTCCTCATCTCCCAAAAGTCCCCTTTTTCCCCTATTTTGCGGTTGCCCGGAATAATCCGGGCTTTCGTTTATGGCGCACAGTAAGGAAGTTGTTTTTTCACCTGAGGCCCCGGCACCGATCGGGCCTTACAGCCAGGCTATCAAGGCCGGCAATTTGCTGTTTGTTTCCGGACAGATCGCTATTGAGAAATCTTCGGGGAAGCTCCGGGTGGTGGATATCGAGACGGAGACACGGCAAGTCATGTACAACCTCGGCGAGATTCTCAAGGCAGCCGGCATGACGTTCTCCAACGTGGTAAAGTGCACGATATTCCTCAGGGACATGCAGCAGTTTGCCACCGTCAATGAAATCTATGCTTCCTACTTTGGCGAGATGCCTCCTGCCCGGGAAACAGTGGAAGTGAGCCGGCTTCCCAAAGACGTCAATGTGGAAATCTCCTGCATCGCCGTGAAGTGATTCCGATACTGCCTCATGTATCCCGGACCCTGGTCACCGTCCTGCAGCCCGAGGACGTGTTTGACCGCATGCGGGGAGCGACCACCCGGCAGCTGCTCACGCAAAACCTGGCTCCGGAACAGGTGCGGTTTACGGGGGTGGTGCAGCCGGAGCGGTTCGCTATTTCAATGCGCGTAAACCGGCCGAACAGCTTTCTCCCCATCGTACGCGGACGCATCGAGGCCACACAGTCGGGATGCCTTATCTTCATGAAAGCCACATTGTTCCCCAGCACCCGCGTCTACATGGTCTTTTGGCTCCTGTTCGTCCCCGTGGCTGGGCTCATCGCCAGCCGGCAGTACGATTCCCTCTTGCTGTTCGTCGCAGCGCTGGCGTTGGATCTCGCCGTATTGTGGATTGCCTGGGCCAACTTCAGAATTCAATTCCGGTTGACCATGAGGACCCTCGATGAGGTCCTTAACTCAGCCGATTGAATTCGGGGTTTGCGACAGGAAATCGGTACCTTTGGCGTCCAATCATCGTATCAATGAACGGATGAGTGACGTAAGGGTACGCTTTGCTCCCAGCCCTACCGGAGCACTTCACATCGGCGGTCTCAGGACCGCATTGTACAACTACCTCTTCGCCCGACGGCACGAGGGCGCGATGATCCTCCGGATTGAGGACACCGACCAGGCGCGTTTCGTGCCGGGAGCTGAGGCCTATATCAAAGAATCCCTGGCATGGATCGGCATCCGGCTGGACGAAGGTCCGGACGAAGGCGGTCCCTATGGGCCCTATCGCCAGTCGGAACGAAAGTCGCTCTACCGACAATACGCTCTCGACCTGATTGAGAAAGGTCACGCGTATTACGCCTTCGACACGCCGGAAGAACTCCAGGCAATGCGCGAGCGCCTTACTGCAGCCGGTGTCGCACAACCTCAGTACAACAGCGTTACACGGGTTCAGATGCGTAACAGCCTGACGATGGCGCCGGACGAGGTGAATCGGCTTCTGGAATCAGGAATTCCCCATGTGATCCGTCTCAAGGTGCCCAGGAAAGAGGAAATCCGCCTTGACGACCTCATCCGTGGGTGGGTACTGGTGCATTCTGCCCAGATCGACGACAAGGTGCTTATGAAGTCGGACGGCATGCCCACCTATCATTTGGCCAACGTCGTCGACGATCACCTGATGAAGATAACCCATGTTATCCGGGGTGAAGAATGGCTGCCATCGGCTCCATTACACGTCCTATTGTACCGCTTCCTGGGGTGGGAAGCCACCATGCCGCAATTCGCCCATCTGCCTTTGCTGCTCAAACCCGACGGCAATGGCAAGCTGAGCAAGCGGGATGCGGACCAGATGGGTTTTCCTATTTTTCCGCTCGACTGGACCGACCCGACTACTGGCGAAAGAGCTATTGGCTTCCGGGAGGCCGGCTACCTTCCTGAAGCACTCGTCAACTTCCTCGCCTTTCTCGGCTGGAATCCCGGCACGGAACAAGAATTGTTTACGCTGGACGACCTGGTTGGCAGCTTTTCCCTGGAACGAATCAACAAGGCAGGAGCGCGCTTCGATATCCAGAAGGCGCAATGGTACAACCAACAATACCTCAGGAGAAAGTCGCCGGAGGCGCTGGCAGCCTACCTCCTTGAATCGCTCGAAAGCCAGGAAATCGATTGTCCGCGTGAAAAGGCCGTAGCCATAGCCGGACTCATGCAGGATCGTATTACCTTTCCTTATGAAATATGGGAGCAGGGAAAATATTTCTTCAGGCCCCCAGACCAATACGACGAAAAAGTCGCTTCAAAGAAATGGAACGAAGATGCCGTAAAGGTTATCTCCGCATTTTCAGAAGCACTGAGTAACGACAATCGATGGGACGCAACCACCATCAAGGCAACGTTGGAAGCGGTAGCGACAGAACAGGGCGTGAATCCGGGAAAGATTATGCAGGCGCTCCGGCTTGCCATCACCGGAATGACAGGTGGCCCGGACCTGATGATGATCATGGAAATCATCGGAACGGATGAAGTGCGGTCCCGCATTTCCACTGCACTGAAAACGCTGAAGGTTAAAGTGACATAGACGACATGGCAAAGAAAGCATCAAAATCACGGAAGGAATCCAAGCCGAGGGTCCATAAGGAACTCGAAGGATTCGAGATCTCCGTCGACCAGTTTGGCGAGATTAAATCGAATATGAACATTGAGAAGATCAATGAGTTCCTCAACGAGAACGTAGAGGATAAGAAACTGCAGGAGCGGACGGACTACGAAGAAATACGAAAACCCAAAAAGGGTAAGAAAAAATAGGTCCGCTCCGTGCCAACATTCCGACTTGCCATTCTGAGGGAAGGAAAGGTTCCCCCTGAACGAAGGACGCCGTTGACACCCCATCAGGCCGCAGAAATCATGCGGACGTACAGCCATGCCGAAGTCGTGTGCCAGCCGTCACCCGACAGGTGTTTCACCGACAAGGAATACAGCGATGCCGGGATACGCATAGAAGAAGATGTCAGCAACTGCGACATTCTCATCGGTATCAAGGAGGTCCCGATACAAGCCCTGCTAGAGGGCCGGACTTATCTCTTCTTTTCACACACCCTGAAAAAGCAACCTCACAACCAGGCGTTACTCCGAACGATCCTTGAGCGCAACATCACGCTTATCGATTACGAAATGTTGCGGACACCTGGCGGCCAGCGTTTGATTGGCTTCGGACGTCATGCCGGAATCGTCGGTGCGTATAACTGTCTGTGGACATATGGCATCCGATCGGGACGCTATCACCTGCGTCGCGCTTTCGAATGCTTCGATCTTGCCGACCTGCTGACGGAACTCAAAAAAGTCAGGCTGCCGCCGATAAAGATTGTGCTAACCGGCACGGGACGTGTAGGTAAAGGTGCCGTTGAAATTCTCGAAGCCGCAGGAATCCGTCGGGTCGGCGTCGATGAATTTTTGACTGCACAACCCAAGGACCCGGTGTATGTGCAACTCACCACCGCGGATTATCACGCACACAAGGATTCGCGACCGTTCGACCGCGCGGAATTTCACAGCCACCCGGAACGGTACCGAACCATCTTCCTCCCGTTTGCACATCAGGCAGAACTCCTGATTGCCGGTGCATACTGGAACCCGGCAGCGCCGCGCCTCTTCACACGTGAAGACATGCAACAGCCTGGCTTTTCCATAAAGGTCATAGCTGACATCAGTTGCGACATTAACGGATCGATTCCCGCCACCGTGCGTGCTACTGACATCGAGAATCCAGTCTTTGATTATGATCCCAACACCCATCAGGCCGTGGCGCCGTTCAGCGATGAGCGGAACATCACGGTAATGGCTGTCGACAATCTTCCTTGTGAATTGCCCCGGAGCGCTTCGGAGGATTTCGGCAAGGACCTGATCGACCGCATTATGCCTTCGCTACTCCGGGAGGACGTTGAGGGAATCATCGATCGAGCTACGATTGTTCGAAAGGGGGAACTGACGCCAGAATTTCGGTACCTTGAGGACTGGGCAAAGGGCGTGTAGCGCCCTGCATTATTTCACCGCAGAGCCATGGAGGCGCTGGGAGTTAAGGTCACTTTTCACGGGGCTTGTTGATCGATACGATGTATTCACTGATTGACGTTTCCTGAATAGGCCAATGCCAATAGAAGGAGTTCTGCGGGCGCCTATGCAAAGGTACGCAGTGGGGTCGCCAGGGTGACCGTGGCGTTTGTAGACTACATTGGCGTTAATCGCGTGCTTGGCCCCTTTAGGGGTAAGGGGCGCGCGCTGGCATATCGGAAACTAAAGTGGAAAGGATTCGCCTGACGGCGGCGGGATTCATTAACTTAAAACACCTCTACAAATGTTCTTGTATAACGTCACCATCGGAATCGACAAAGCATCGGAGAATGAGTGGCTGGACTACATGCGTACGACATACATTCCGGACGTCATGGCGACGGGGATGTTTACGCAGGCCAGGATGTACCGCGTCCTTCACGATAACGAAGACGAGACCACGTCGTACAGCATACAGTACCTCGCAACCTCGATCGATAAGGTTCAGCAGTTTCTTGAAGAACACGGACCCCCTATTATCAGCGCACACAGGGACCGCTTTCGCAACAGACACGTTGCATTCATGACACTACTGGAGGAAGTCTAGCCCTGCCGTTGCAGCGCCTCGCGGATGGCGTCCCGCTCGAGGTTACAGTTCACCCAGGAGGCATCGAACTTTGCTCCGTATTTTTTGTAGAAATTGATAGCCGGCTCATTCCAGTCGAGTACCTGCCACGTGATACCGGTACAGCCAGACTCCAACGCATGCTTCAGCGTACGGTTGAACAGCGCCTTGCCGATACCTTTGCCACGCTCCGCCTCCGTGACAATGATGTCCTCGAGATACAGCCGCTTTCCTTTCCATGTCGAATAGCGATAGTAGTAAACGGATATCCCGACGATGGTGTCATTTCGAACAGCTACATACATACCATACACGGCGTTCGGTCCGAATCCGTCCTCTGCCATCATTTCAACGGTGTTGGTAACCTCGTCGGGCGCGCGTTCAAACTCTGCCAGTTCGCGTACCAGTTCCAGTACCCGGGGAAGATCCTCTTTACGTCCCACACGAATGGTGCATGTGTCTCGCGTGTCGGTGTTCTCCATTTCAACCATTTCGTTCAATCATATCGAATCCCGTATAGGGAACAAGTGCTGCAGGGATACGGATGCCGTCCGGTCCCTGGTTGTTTTCCAGCAGGGCGGCGACGACGCGCGGCAAGGCGAGTGCGCTGCCGTTGAGTGTGTGAAGCAGTTGCGTTTTGCCGTGCCGATCCTTATACCGAAGCTTGAGTCGATTCGCCTGGAATGTTTCGAAGTTGCTCACCGAGCTCACTTCAAGCCAGCGTTGCTGCGCAGCGGCAAACACTTCGAGGTCATAACATTTGGCCGCATTGAAACCCATATCACCACCACAGAGCAGCAGGCGACGATAGGGTAGCTCGAGTGCCGTCAGCAACGACTCGGCATGAGCGACCATTTCTTCATGCTCCGGGTAAGAATCCTCCGGACGGGTGATGTGCACGATCTCGACCTTGTCGAATTGGTGGAGGCGGTTGAGTCCTCTAACATGGGAGCCCCAGCTTCCAGCCTCCCGCCGGAAGCACGGCGTATACCCGGCGTTCCGCAGGGGCAGGTCGCGTTCCGCGAGGATCACGTCCCGATAAAGGTTGGTGATAGGCACCTCCGCGGTAGGGATGAGGTAAAGATTGTCAGCATCGACGCGGTACATCTGACCTTCCTTGTCAGGAAGCTGACCGGTACCGTATCCGGAAGCTTCGTTGACGAGAATGGGTGGTTGAATTTCCGCGTATCCCTTCTTCGTTGCCTCATCGAGGAAAAAGTTCACGAGT
>DASVCT010000038.1:0-4791 GCA_036381475.1 Cyclobacteriaceae bacterium | reverse complement strand
GGAAGAAAAAGTAGGCAGTGGGCAGTAGGCAGTGGGCAGTGGGCAGTCTACAGTAATCGTCCGTATTTCAAAAACTATTGATCAACCCGGTCCCTGAGCCTGTCGAAGGGCCGATTAACGATTACCCGATAATCGCCGTCCTGTCCCCTGCGAGTGGCGATTTGCAGTGCCCCACATCAGCACATCAACACTTCAACACTTCAACACTCCAACCTGCCAAAACGATTCAATGTCGCTAGGCAGTCAGGCAGGCACTTCAACACACCCCCATTGTTGACGCTTTGTGGATAATACGTTCCACGATTGTTCCACGGTGGTAGGCTATTTCGGCTATATTTGTGCCGATTTTCTGACGTAACCTGCAGGGATGGGAAAAATTATTGCGATTGCCAATCAAAAGGGAGGTGTGGGCAAGACTACTACCGCCATCAATCTGGCTGCCAGTCTGGCTGTTCTGGAGCGAAAGACGCTCCTGGTGGACGCGGATCCGCAAGCCAACTCGTCGTCCGGGCTGGGTATCAACCCGAAAGAAGTGGAGGCCAGCATCTACGAGTGCATGGTGGACGGAATCCAGTCGAAAGACGCGGTGGTCCCAAACGCTGACATCAAATACCTCGACATCATCCCCTCCCACATCGACCTGGTGGGTGCTGAAGTGGAGATGGTATCCGTCACGCATCGCGAGGAAAAAATGCGCGACGCCCTGAACCAGGTGCGCAACGACTACGACTACATCATCATCGACTGCTCTCCTTCCCTGGGACTCATTACGATCAACGCGCTGACGGCCGCAGACTCGGTGATCATTCCCGTCCAGTGCGAATACTTCGCCCTCGAAGGATTGGGTAAACTATTGAACACCATCAAGATTATCCAGACCCGGCTCAATCCAAAACTGGAAATCGAAGGGATACTGCTTACCTTGTACGACTCCCGTACGAGCCTGGGCAACCAGGTCGTTGAGGAAGTACGCACCCATTTCAAACAAATGACATTCAACACCATCATCCCCAGGAACGTCAAGCTCAGCGAGGCACCCAGTTTCGGACTTCCGGTCATCGTTCATGACGCGGACAGCAAGGGCGCCATCAGCTATCTGAACCTGGCGCATGAGGTGTTGAACAAAAACGAAACGAAATGAGCAAAAAGAAGGCATTGGGCCGCGGACTGAACGCGTTGCTAAGCGACAGCAGCGGCCATACGGAAAGGCTGGAGGTGGACATCACCGCGCCGCCGAGGCCGGTGCACGCAGGCCACTCCCTGCCTGAAATCCCCATCGATCAGATCGAAGCAAACCCGTTTCAACCCCGGTCGCATTTCGACGAGGAGGCGCTGGAGGAATTGGCCGCATCGATAAAGGTACACGGCGTTATCCAGCCGATCACCGTCCGGCGCCTGGCTCATGAAAAATACCAGCTGATCGCGGGCGAGCGGAGATTCCAGGCATCGCGACTGGCTGGCTTGAGGACTATTCCCGCCTATGTGCGATCGGCTGACGACCAGCAAATGCTGGAGATGGCGCTCATCGAAAATATTCAACGCGAAAACCTCAACGCCATCGAAATCGCGCTCAGCTATCAGCGGTTGGTTACCGAATGTAACCTCAAACAGGAGGAGTTGGGTGAACGTGTGGGCAAGAACCGGGCAACGGTCACGAATTACCTTCGGTTGCTTAAACTGCCTCCTGACATCCAGATCGCCGTTCGGGACAACCGGATCTCAATGGGACACGCGCGCGCAATCATCAACGTAGATACTCCCGAAAACCAACTGTACATTTTTAACCGCATCCTCAAGGAGGACCTTTCCGTGCGAAAGGTGGAAGAACTCGTCCGTCAGCTGGCCGGCGGCCGTAGCACAAAAAAGACGTCGGAAACGCCCATGGAAGCGGCCACAGCGCGCGAGATCAGCCGCTTGCAGACCCAGCTCTCATCTCATTTTGGCACTCGTGTTGTTGTGAAAAGTGACGGCAGGAAGGGCGATATTCGCATACCGTTCCTCTCTGTCGAAGACCTGAACCGCATACTCGACATACTCAAGATCGGATGAAATTCCGGCTCCTGTTTGCTGCATTGATCCTTGCCACGCCCCTCTGGGCCCAGGAGGACTCAATCCGCGTCGTACAGCCTGATCGGACCACCGACCTTTCAGACACGGTGCTCATCGAATCGTACGCGCGACGTTTTAATCCCACACGCGCATCGTTCATGGCTGCCGTCCTGCCCGGCCTGGGACAAGTGTACAATAAAAAGTACTGGAAGCTACCCCTCGTCTATGGCGGATTTGCAGCCATCGGCTACGGCCTGAACTTTTATCAGAACCTGTACGAGGATTACAAGGAACAATTGTTTTACATCCTCGAGCATGATGCAAGTCAAAGCTTGAAAGGATATACGGAAGACCAGCTACGGCCGGCTATCGAACAGGCACGGCATGAGCGCGATTTCATGATCATCCTGATGGCCGGGATGTATATTTTGCAGATCATTGATGCCCACGTGGACGCCCATTTGAAAGAATTCGATGTCAACCCCAACCTGCAGGTGCGAATGCAGCCCATGATCCGCAGCGATCTCCTCGTCGGCCGACAAGCAGGCCTTTCAGTGACGCTGCGATTTTGACGTTAAAAAAAAGTTTCCCTTATTACCAATCCCAATCCGGACGCTACCGCATGAACCTACTGCTTGTTGGATATGGAAAGATGGGCAAGATTGTCGAGCAAATGGCACTCAGACGCGGCCATACGATAGCCAGACGAATCGATGTCGATAACAACGAGGAACTTGACAAGGTCACTGCCGACGTTGCCATAGAGTTTTCCCATCCCGATGCCGCCTTCGACAATGTAAGGCGTTGCATAGAACGCGGAATCCCAGTGGTATGCGGCACAACGGGATGGCTTTCGCGAAAGGGCGAAATCGAGAAGCTCGTAGCGGAGCGGAGCGGGACTTTTTTTTATGCCTCGAACTTCAGCCTCGGTGTTAACATTTTCTTCAAAGTCAACGAGTATCTCGCCCGGATGATGAACGCTTTCCCTGAATACGAAATCAGCCTGGACGAAATTCACCACTCCGAAAAAAGGGATGCGCCAAGCGGAACGGCCATAACGCTTGCCGAGGGAATTCTGCGCAACGTGGCACGAAAGAAAAAATGGACATCCGCAGCGGGTGGGAATGCCGAAGACATCCCGATCAGTTCCTTTCGCATCGATCAGATACCCGGAACCCATGTAGTGAAATACGCGTCACACATCGACGATATTGAAATAAAACATACCGCACATTCACGCGAAGGCTTTGCGCTGGGTGCCGTCTTGGTCGCTGAGTGGATCCGGGGAAAACAAGGATGTCTTACTATGGATGAATTCCTGAAATTCTAGCCTCTGCTATGCGACAAATCTCTCGGCACGCACCAATTTTATCGTTATTTGCAGGGTCTTCGTAGACCAACCCGAATACTATGCACTGGAAGTTCTGGACAAAAAAGAAAACCAAGGACGAAGCGGAGAAAAAACCCAAATCAAAACTCCGGGAGTGGACCGACGCCATCGTATTTGCCGTAGTGGCCGCAACACTGATCCGATGGCTTATCATGGAAGCTTACACGATCCCCACACCGTCGATGGAAAACTCCCTGTTAGTGGGTGATTTTCTTTTTGTAAGCAAATTCCACTACGGTACCCGTACCACCACAACGCCACTTCAAATCCCGCTCACTCATCAGAAAATTTGGTTTACGAACATCCCTTCGTACGTCGACTGGATCAAGCTACCCCAATACCGGCTTCCCGGCATTACTCATGTAAAACGCAACGACGTAGTCGTGTTCAACGTGCCACCCCTGGAGCTCAACGACTATATCGATTACCCTGTAGATCTTAAGACCAACTACATCAAACGTTGTGTCGCCATTCCCGGTGATACGCTCCAAATCATAGACCGACAGGTATTCATTAACGGGCTACCCGGTGAAAACCCTCCCTTTATGCAATTCAGTTACCGCGTTGCAGCAAACAGCCCGATCAATGAAAGAATTTTCGAAAAATACGACATACACGAAGCGAACATTGTCGGACGAGAAAACGGACAGGTTATCTACCAGATGCAGTTGCGTCCGGAAATAGCCGATGAACTTGAATCACTGCACTTCATCCAGTCGGTCGAAGTAGCGACCATGAATTCCTTTGGCAAAATGGAAAAGCGGGTCGCCGGCGTAGCAGAATCCAACATCTTCCCGGACGCCAAGCGATTCCCATGGAACGGCGACTTTTACGGACCGCTGGTGATTCCGGCGAAAGGCATGACAATCACCATCAACGACTCCACGCTCGCGATTTACGGCACCACGATACGCGACTATGATCACAACGACGATGCACGAATAGATGGCGACCGGTTGATCATCGACGGTCACGAAGTGACGGAGTACACCTTCCACCAGAACTACTATTTCATGATGGGCGACAACCGCCATAATTCCCTCGACTCCCGCTACTGGGGGTTCGTGCCCGAAGACCACATCGTCGGAAAAGCCTTCTTTATATGGCTCTCCATCGACAAGAACGCAAGCTTCTTCCACAAAATCCGATGGAACCGGTTTTTCAGGTTGATCGAATAGAAGTGCCGCAAGCAGAGCTGCGGTAGCTATACCGTGTTGAAGTGTTGAGGTGTTGAAGTGTTGAAGTTTGGTGACCCCGACGTTTCAACTCACACCGGACGTGACAATTTACTTGTACGCACTTGGCTCTTTCGATACACGAAATAAGGCGCCTTACTCCAACACTTCAACACT
>DASVCT010000037.1:0-5393 GCA_036381475.1 Cyclobacteriaceae bacterium | reverse complement strand
ACATCGTAAAAATACGTACATAAGACAAGTATACAAGTACAAAATAAGTATTTTTACGTAGTAATCGTTTGCGGGGTGGGCGAAAAGAGTCCGTTGTTCTATGATTTTTCGATTTTTGCGGCTAACGGCCAGGGGAGTAAGGTCTCGTATGATTGCCAAATTTCGACTTGATCCAGACTCTCCTTCCGGGGCTGTCAAATCAAAAATCATAAATCACAAATCACCTAATCACAAATCATTCCTCTACCTTAACCGTATGCAGGACGACAAGCTTATCAGGGCGTTTGAGGCCTTTGACGCCTACAATAGTCAGGACCCGAATCTTGAAACGGACGGCGGACAGTCGTTTCCAAAGGAGGTGTTGTATGCACGGCGCATGACAGGGCGTCTTGCCGCATTCGCGGCTGAGGCCCCGGAGCACGTTCAGCTGGCTGCGCGATGCCAGCACATCGGCCGATGGGAAATTCCACGGTCAGCGTATCCGATGGATCGAAAGGGATACCTGTCGTGGCGCAATGAGCTTAAGAGACATCACGCTTCCATTGCGGAGAGGATACTGAAGGCGTGCGGATACGACGACGCCACTATCGAACTCGTGAAGTTTCTTCTTTTAAAGAAACAGCTTCACGTCAATCCCGACACGCAGTTGCTGGAAGATGTTGTGTGTCTTGTTTTCCTGGAACATTACCTGGAAGATTTTGCGTCGCGCCACGAACCCGGCAAGGTCGTTGACATCTTGCGGAAGACGCTGAAGAAGATGTCGCCGCGCGCTGTTAGCGAAGCCAGGGCAGTAGTACAATCGGACACCATCCGTGCATTACTGGAGAAAGCCGCGTCGACTGCGTAGGGAGGTTGTGAAGGCGCACGATCATACGCCTTCACAAACTGATCCATTAGAGGAAATCGTCACTTACGCGGTATGCCTGGATAACAGCAAGTTCACCTTCCTTTCCCGGTGCCGAGTTGCCGTGTTCCATTCCCATGACCCCGCGATATCCCTTGTCGTAGAGGTGCTTAAAGATATTCTTGTAATTAATCTCACCCGTGGTAGGTTCCTTTCTCCCCGGGTTATCGCCGATTTGAAAGTAAGCGATCTCATCCCAGCATAGGTCTATGTGCGGGATCAGGTGCCCTTCGTTGCGCTGCATGTGGTAGATATCGTAAAGTATCTTGCAAGACGGAGATCCCACGGCCTTGCAGATCATATAGCTTTGATCCGAATGGCGGAGGAAGAGATCCGGAGTATCGCTGAGGGGTTCCATGACCATGATTAGCCCGTGCGGTTCAAAGATTTCGGCGCCGCGCTTGTATGCCTCGATGACGTTGGCAGTTTGGATGCCTATCGGAAGGTTTCTTTCAAAAAAACCCGGCACCACCGTCATCCATTTGGCATTCACCCGCTTGGCGGCCTCGACAGATTTTCGGCAGGCCGACAGGAAAACATCAAGATGCTCTTTCTTACCCGTCGTCAGTGATACCGTCCAGTTTTCACCTCCATCCACTACAAACACGCCCATGGTCATACCCAGTTTTGCCAGTAAGTCGCCGATCTTTTTCTGTTCCTCAACCGGACGGCCAAGCAGCCCATTATCTTCTATCGCCCGGAACCCCTGGTCATACATGAACTGTATCTGGTCGATAAAATTGTCGCCGGCGTTATTCTTGAACATGCCCGCATGCGGCGCGTAATTCAGGTTAAAGGTTTTTCCGGGTGAGCCCGTGCGGCTTTCCCCAGCACGGACCGTGGTAGTTGCCGCTCCGGTGGCCGCGAGGCCTGCGGCTGCCGCCACAGCGTTGCGAACGAATTCTCTCCTTTGCATGATTCCTAATTATATTAATGAATTGACCTACTCAATGTCTACGCGTTCGAAAACGGGGACCGTCCTTTGAAACTCGGGCAGGCCGGCGGCTTTTTCAAAGGTGCTGATCTTGTCCTGCTCCATCCAGTACTCCTGCACCTCGGGGTGCTCACCAACAAGGTCGATCGCCTCCTCGCTTGCCCATTCGAATATTACCATGATACGCCCGTCGCGCGCCTTTAAACCGATAACTTTGCTGTCCGTAATGAACCCGTTCCTTCGCAGCATGGGAAAGGCGGTACGAAGGTGGCTGAGTAACTCTTCCTCCTTACCTTTGTGCGGTCTGTACACAATAATACCAACGGGGCGCATTTTTATGGCTTTATCGATCAATTTAGGAACATTCCAGGAATTACGGAACGCGCCCGTGTGAATGAAGGATACAATGGCCACACACAACAAACTTCACCGCCCCCTTATCGAGGCGGTCGCACATATATTAAAAGAGGTGTTCGAAGATGACGGTTATGCCGACCGGGTGCTGGAGACAACCTTCAGGAACAACCCGCGCTGGGGCGCACGCGATCGCCGGTTTATTGCTGAAACGGCGTATACGATCATTCGTCAATACCGACTCCTCAAAACGAGTGCGGCGTGTCGCGATGGCGACTACTATTGTCTGATCGCGGCCTACCTGGCACTCGAAGGGTATGAGCTTCCTCCCTGGCCCGAATTTGATATCGACCGCCACGCAGTTGCTACGCGCCATGAAGTGATGATGGGCACCAGAAAGCTCCGCGAATCTGTTCCCGACTGGCTCGACGAACTTGGTGAACGGGAGCTCGGTTCCCGATGGACCACTGAGCTTCACGCCCTCAACCAGGAAGCGCCTCTCGTGCTCCGGACCAACACGTTGAAGAACACCGTGGAACAGCTTCGGCAGATGCTTCGCGATGAAGGGGTAGAGACAGCGTCGGTGCCCGGATTTCCCGACGCACTCATCGTTATACAGAGACAGAATGTATTCAGGTTGAAGACTTTCCGCGAGGGACGGTTCGAGGTACAGGATGGGGCATCACAGGCGGTAGCCCCTTACCTGGATACCGCGCCCGGGATGCGGGTTATCGACGCGTGTGCAGGGGCGGGCGGCAAGAGCCTGCACCTCGCTGCGCTGATGAAAAACAAGGGGCGCCTCATTGCACTCGATGTTGCGTCATGGAAACTGGACGAACTGCGGCGACGGGCACGGCGGGCAGGTGTGAGTAATCTTGAAACACGGCTAATTGACTCGCCGAAAGTGATCAAGCGGTTGGGAGAGTCGGCCGACAGGGTGCTGCTGGACGTGCCCTGTTCGGGGCTGGGCGTGTTGAGGCGCAATCCGGATGCGAAATGGAAATTGACGGAACGGCAGATCGAAGAAATCGGTAAGCAACAGGAGCAAATATTGGACACATACTGCAGGATGGTCCGACCCGGCGGATATCTCGTTTACGCCACCTGTAGCATCCTCCCATCAGAGAACGAACAAAGAATCCGTGCCTTCCTGGAACGCTCCGGAAACACATTCGAACGCGTCGACGAAAAGCGGCTCTGGCCGTCGGATGGTTTTGATGGCTTTTATATGGCTCGGTTGCGGCGCTTGACATAGTCATCAACGGGCTGGTTTCCCGACTGCCAGCCTGCTGCCCGGTTTGTCGTATGTATTTTTTTCCGCTATCTTTAAATTTTTTAATCCATATACGATTCGTTCTGTTCGTAGAGGAAGGCTGTGAGCATTTTTGTCAGCACAAGTTTGCGCAAACGTAACCACCTATGCTTTTTAACAGTTTTGCGTTCGTAGTTCTATTGGCAATCACGTTTGTGTTGTACTATACGCCGCGCCTGTCCCGGTTCCAGATTCCGATACTTATCATCTCAAGCCTGATCTTTTACGCCTACAACCAGCCGGTCCTGGTTCTCCTGCTTTTACTCTCTATCACCATAAACATCTTCTCAAGCTACTATGTAACATATGGGAATCCCGATCGCCGAAAGTTGTATGCCACGCTTGGTGTTGCGTTGAACCTGGCGATACTTGCCTTTTTTAAGTACAGTCCCTTGTTCGGCAGGACCTTGTTCCGCGAGACGAGTTCTATTGGCGAATTCCTGATCAGCATCCCGTTACCGATTGGAATTTCCTTTTTTACTTTTCAGGGAATCAGTCTCGTCGTGGACGTATACAAGGAAAAATACTTTACGGATCATGACGTGATTCCCCGCTCACTCGTCCAACACGCGATGCGGACCGCCTTTTTCAAAGGATTTTTCCCGCAATTGGTGTCCGGGCCAATCGTCAAAGCGCATGAGTTCCTGCCGCAAATCGGGCCAAAAAAATTTAGGGACATCGACTGGGAAAGATGCTTCCGGCTGCTCGTGCTGGGCTATTTCCTTAAGATGGTGATTGCCGATAACCTGAAGGAGTTTACATTTTGGATAACGTACCCATACTTTCAGGGATTACATACGGTGACGTTGGTGACGCTGCTCTTTGGATACTCTTGTCAGATTTTCGCCGACTTCGCCGGGTACTCCCTTATCGCGATTGGACTTGCCAAGCTGTTCGGATACAATTTCAAGGACAATTTCAATTTCCCCTATATCTCCACTTCGTTCAAGGAATTCTGGAAACGGTGGCATATTTCCCTATCATCCTTTTTGATGGAGTACCTGTACATACCACTTGGAGGCAACAGGAAAGGCAAGGTGCGCACGTACGTCAACCTGATGCTGACCATGATACTAGGGGGACTATGGCATGGTGCGGCATGGAGCTATGCTGTCTGGGGAACGTTTCACGGCGTTGCGCTGGCCATTGAACGATTCATTACGGATAAGGTAAAAATAAATTCCAACATCGTTGTCAATACGCTGAAGGGGATCATGGTCTTCGGCTTCGTGACTCTGGCCTGGCTGCTATTCAAGTTGCCGGAGTTCAGCCATGTGATCGAGTACTTCAAGACCATGATGCGTCATCAAGGTACACCGTCCGGATCGTTGATGTTGTACATCATGCTGTATTCCCTTCCTGTCATCCTTTACCACATACACTATCTTGCCAGGGAAAGGGAGGTTCACGAGCGCGTGCGCCGGGTTGAATACATACCCTATGGACTCATGGTATTTATGATCATTACAAACAGTGGTCCTGCCGGGGCATTTATTTATTTTCAATTTTAAACGCAGCAAGTCATGATCAGGAAATCACTCTTAACTGCCGTAATCCTGCTCCTGCTTCACGCGTTGTTTGTATACCTTTACCCTGTATCCAGTGAGCAGTATGCCTTGCAACGAAATACGGTCAAGGCGCAGCATTTCATTTATGGAGATGCGCATGACAATATCATCATAGGGTCCTCGCTTTCCAACCGGCTGGTCATGGACAGTCTCCAGGGCATTAGCAACCTGTCATTCTCAGGACTCGGCATCTTTGACGGGCTACGCATTCTCAATAACAGTAACGTAGCGCCCCGGATCGTGTTCATCGAAACCAACATCATGTCACGCAGTGAAAGCGAACATTTTACTTCTTATGTAAATTCTCCGATTCTCAGCCCC
>DASVCT010000036.1:0-2756 GCA_036381475.1 Cyclobacteriaceae bacterium | reverse complement strand
ATCCCGACTTCTGGGTGTTCTTTGACGTGACCGCCTACCAAGGGAAGAAGCTGACACTTGAGCTGCAGCGACCGACCTTCAACAGGCCGGGAAGCCCGCCCCCTGAGACCAAACCGCTTCCGTCACTCGATCTCATCTACTCGGATGCACAGTTTGCGGGTCAAGATAGTGTATACCAGGAACGCGACAGGCCCCAGATACATTTCTCCTCGATGCGAGGATGGATCAATGACCCGAACGGACTGATCTATTACAACGGTGAATATCACTTGTTTTACCAGCATAACCCTTATGGGTGGGATTGGGGTAACATGCACTGGGGCCATGCTGTCAGTACCGATCTTCTGCATTGGAAGGAAGTTGGCGAGGCCCTCTACCCTGTGCACGAACGTGATGCGGCGTTTTCCGGGTCCGCAATCTATGATCCGAACAATACCGGCGGATTCAGGAAGAAGGGTGTCGATCCTCTCATTGCCTTTTATACGAGCACGGGAAGGGGTGAAGCCATTCAGCTAAGCTACGATAATGGCCGCACGTTCGTCGACTACGAAGCGAACCCCATCCTCGAACACAGCGGACGAGATCCGAAGGTCTTTTGGTATGAGAAGGGAAAGCATTGGGTGATGGTGGTTTGGGATAACGGCCACAAGAAGAAAATGTCATTAGGCCAGGAAGCTATCATTAACCAACACGCCATCTATACATCATCCGATCTGAAAAACTGGACGTATCAGTCCGGCGTCGAGGGATTCTTCGAATGCCCCGAGTTGTTCGAACTTCCGGTACAAGGAAAACCGGGTGTTTCGAAATGGGTAATGTATGATGCGACCGGACGATATGTGGTGGGCGACTTCGATGGCAAGCGTTTTACTGTAGAGCAGCACCTGACGCAATACGATTACGCAGGCGGATATTTTTATGCATCGCAGACCTTTAACAACGTCCCTGATGGCAGGAGGATACAAGTGGGATGGGGCCGAAACATCAAACACCCGGGCATGCCTTTCAATCAGGCAATGTTGTTCCCTACCGAACTAACGCTCAAGTCTACTCACCTTGGATACCGACTTTGTCCAGTACCCATCAGGGAAATCACAACACTACACAAAAATAGCAAGCGTGAAGAGAATAAGATTCTGAAGGGCGGCGAACCTGTCCAGGTGAATGTCGGTGGAGATCCGGTACACGTCATCGCAGAGTTTGAGAAAGGAGATGCGACGTTTGGTTTGAACGTGTTTGGATATGAACTCGTGTACAATGATCTCCTTGGAGAATTTACCACAGCGATAAACCGCAATCACAATGCAGCACCTGAGGGGCCGCGCGCCATCTTCAGTGGACCATCTATCACTCCGATAACGACCACGGTGTATTCCAAACCGGGGACCGAGCTTTTCAAGCTGGAGGTCATTGTAGATAAGAACATTGTCGAGGTCTTTGTCAACGACGGCGATCTCTACTTTGCTGCTCCTTATGACGGAGAGAAGACTGGGATTGTCGAAGCCTTTGTCAGAGGTCGTGGCGAACGCAAGTCAATACTCAAGCGTCTTGATGTTCACGAACTGAAATCGATCTGGAATGATGCAGATGTTAAAGTAAGCGCGAAATGAATTCAATCAACCTCAAACGAATGATGAAATCCTGTTCTTCGCTTCTGATTGCAGCCCTGGCGTTTTCAACACTCCCGGTGTTGGGCCAGGCAGACAGGCCGCCCTATGAATCGCCGGTGCCGAAGTTCACATTTGGTACCACATTGGCGGAGCAGGAAGCTCAATTGAAAAATAATCCGCTTCTAAAAAGGTTTGCCGAATCGCGAAAGCGACTTGCGTCTGACCGGTACCGCCCTCTGTACCATTTCGTGAGCCCGGAAAGCACATTGAATGATCCCAACGGACTCTGCTTTTGGAATGGCAAGTGGCACCTTTTTTATCAGGGTTATCCCCCGGAAGACAGACGCCAGCACTGGGGTCACGCTGTTAGCGACGACCTGATCCACTGGAGAGACCTTCCCTACGCGATTTATCCAAGTCCCGAACGCGCGGTATTTTCCGGCGCTACATGGGTGGAAAACAACCGCGTTATCGCAATGTATCACGGCACTGCTGTGGGCAACATGGTGGCCGTGTCAGATGATCCTTTGTTGCTCAATTGGAAGAAGCTTATGGACGGTCCTGTAATACCATCGAAGACAAAGACAGGATTCCCCGCACCCTACAGTGTTTTTGATCCTTGCATTTGGAAAAAGGACGATGTGTATTATTCGTTGTCCGCGGGCCGGTTGGCTATGCCGCCTGACGGAAAGCCTTTCGGCACTACGTCATTGTTCAGGTCAAAGGATCTTGTGACGTGGGAATATGTGCACGAGTTCGTCGAAGGTGATCGCTTCACCCGCATTGGTGATGACTATGCGTGCCCCTATTTTGTTCCGATCGGTGACAGATACATCATGCCATTCTTTAGCCACATGAGTGGTGGACAATACCTGTTGGGCGACTACGACAAGGAGCGCGACAAGTTTGTTGTGTCCAATCATGGCAAGTTCAATTTTGGAGCGGTAGGACCTGGCGGCGTTCACGCACCATCGGCAACATCTGATGGAAAAGGCGGTGTCATTATCATCTTCAACATGAATCCCGGCAAGCCTACCGGCGAATGGAATCAGATCATGTCGCTCCCGAGAAGGCTTACGTTGGTAGGTCGCGACGAAATCAGGCAGGAGCCAGCCGGAGATATCGAATCATTGCGATACAACAGGA
>DASVCT010000035.1:0-44087 GCA_036381475.1 Cyclobacteriaceae bacterium | reverse complement strand
TTACGAAATGTCCTGAACCGCCCGGACCAATGTAAGTCACGCACGGCTTGCGGTCGACCTTTGCTGCGACGGTTTCAAACAGGGACTGCACCGTACGGTATGCGACTGGGTCGCCGCCGGGCATCATGCTCGGGCCGTTTCGTGCGCCATCCTGGCCACCGGAGATGCCCATGCCGAAAAAATGCAGTCCACGCTCACGGAGCGCTTTTGCCCTTCGCGACGTATCGACAAAGTGCGAATTACCGCCATCGATAAGCAGGTCCCCCTTGTCGAGCATGGGGGTAACTTCATTGATCACTTCGTCAACTGGCGCGCCGGCCGGTACGAGCATCATAATGGCCCGGGGCCTGTCGAGACAGCGGACGAATTCGGATAGGTGATTGAACCCGCGAACGCCCTCGTTGTTATTGAACTCCCGTTCGAGTTGGGTTACTTTCTGAGGGTCTCTATCGAATCCACAAACGCGAAAGCCATGATCGCCCATGTTGAGCAACAGGTTACGGCCCATGGTGCCCAGTCCGATCATGCCAAAAATATATTTCTCTTGCATAGCGGGTTGATGATTTCTCGTTCAGAGAGGCCTCATTGGTTTTCCAGACTCGACACCTTGGCCAGCCTCCGTTTGTGACGCTCAGCGCCGGTAAATTTGGCGTTCAGAAATTCTTCGACAAACACTTCGCCAAGGCGTTCACCAATCACGCGGCCGCCCAGGCAAATAATGTTCATGTCGTCATCTTCCACGCCCTGACGGGCTGAAAAAGGATCGGTGATCAGGGCTGCCCGGACCCCCGCAACCTTGTTGGCGGCTACTGAAGCGCCAACGCCACTGCCACATACGGCAATGCCCCGGCTCACTTCGCCGGATGCGACGGCACGGGCAAGAGGTACTACAAAATCGGGATAATCGTCCTGATCATCCAGGCTGTGAGCGCCAAAATCTTTCACGTCGTAGTTACGCGATCGCAGGTACCTGAGCAGGGATTCTTTGAGAGCGTAGCCTCCGTGATCTGCGGCTATTCCAATCTTCATATTCGGCAAATTTCGCAGCTAAGATCATAATTTAGAGTGACTTTTATTAATGTTTTGTTCGATTCCCGAACGGTCCGTCACAGACGGCAGCATGCCCGATACCGATCGCATCGAATTGCTATATTGTAGCCTGCAATAACGATTGCATCATGACGCTCCAATCCGCCCTTTCCGCGAGCTATACCGATCTCTACCAAATCACGATGGGCCAGGTCTATTTTGAATCCGGCCATCACAACGACCGCGCGGTGTTTGATTACTTCTTTCGCAAGCTGCCATACGACGGAGGCTATGCGATATTTGCAGGACTTGGCGATCTGCTCGACATACTACAAGGACTTCGGTTTACTGAGGAGGATCTTGAATTTCTTCGCAGAAACAAATTCGCGTCCGACTACATCGCCCACCTCCGCGACTGGCGCTTCCGGGGAACCATCTATGCTGCACGGGAAGGCGACGTGGTGTTCCCTACAGCCCCTGTGCTGCGCGTCGAGGGCAGTATCCTCGAAGCACAACTCGTAGAGACGCTCCTGCTGAACCTGCTCAACTTTGAGACGCTGGTGGCTACGAAGGCAGCGCGCATCCGTTATGTCGCAGGCGATGCCATACTTGTCGACTTTGGTCTCAGACGTGCTCAGGGCCTTGGTGGCGTTCATGCGACCCGCGCATGCCTCGTCGGTGGATTCAACGCGACGAGTAACGTTGCCGCAGCCATGCAATACAGCATTCCGGCCTCCGGAACCATGGCGCATTCGTTGGTACAAAGCTTCGGCGACGAACTAACGGCGTTCCGACACTTCGCGGAAAGTCGACCTGAGGATTGCGTGCTGCTCGTCGACACATACAGTACCCTCGAGAGTGGTGTGCCCAACGCGATCACCGTGGCGCGCGAAATGGAAACGCGCGGACACCGGTTGGTCGCTATCCGCCTGGACAGCGGTGACCTGGCCTACCTTGCCAAACGAGCACGGGTCATGCTCGACGAAGCAGGCCTGGAGTACGTGCGCATCGCGGCTTCAAATCAACTCGATGAGTATGTCATCAAAAGCCTTATCGATCAGGAAGCGCCTATCGACATCTACGGGGTTGGGACGAGCCTGGTTACAGGTAAACCGGATGCCGCGCTTGACGGTGTGTACAAACTCAGCTACTTTCGCGACGAGCCCCGTATAAAACTCTCTGAATCCCTTTCCAAAACTACACTACCCGGCGTCAAGCAGGTCTATCGCGCCCACGACGTCACAAATCGTTTCGCCGGTGCCGATGTCGTCGCCCTGATAGAAGAAGAGAGCATCCCGAGCATGTCGCATCCGTTCGAGGCGGGTAAGTCGATGTCGCTGCAAACCTACCGCCTCGAACCGCTGTTGCATAAGGTAATGGAAAACGGGCAACTCACCAGTGACCCCGAGCCCATAGATCGCATAGCTGATTATGCCAGGAAGCGTCTGGAACTGCTGCCTGCGGAGTACAAGCGTTTTCACTTCCCCCACCTTTATAAGGTGGGACTTAGTCCGGGACTCGCCGGCCTGCGTGAGCACATGCGAAAGCAATTGCAACAGACAATGTCATGAAAGCACTAATTCTCGTCGACATACAGTACGACTTCACTACGGGAGGAAACCTGGAGGTAAAGCAGGGTGAGGAAATTATCCCGCTTGTCAACACCCTGCAGGAACAATTTGAATTGGTGGTCGCTACGCAGGACTGGCATCCATCCAACCACCTCAGCTTTGCCTCAAATCATCCGGGACATAAACCGTTTGAAAAAATTTTGCTCAACGGGCTTGAACAGGTACTATGGCCGGACCATTGTGTCCAGGGTACCGAAGGCGCGGCATTCCACCGTGCGTTAGATATGAAACGGGTTGCGGCTATTTTCCGCAAGGGAATGGATCCGGCTATCGATAGCTACAGCGGCTTCTACGACAACGGAAGACTTCAAAACACGGGCCTCGCCGGATACCTCCGGGACCGGCGTGTCACTCACGTATTTGTCGTTGGTCTCGCGGGGGATTACTGCGTATATTTTACCGCCCGGGATGCGCTGCTGGAAGGCTTCACGTGCACCGTAATTTCAGATGCGACGCGCCCTATCTCGGAAGATGGCTTCAGGATGGCGATAGAGGATTTAAAACACCACGGTGGAATGGTCGTTGAATCCCGGGAATTGAAACTCTAATGTGGCGGGCGAATTGCTGCCATGAACACTACGGGCAATGCAGGAAGACACATCATCGCATAACGTTAATGGCCGCGGAAAGGACTTGCATACCTACGACGCCATCGTCATCGGCTCAGGCATCAGTGGGGGCTGGGCCGCAAAGGAGCTCTGCGAGAAAGGTGCAAAGACGCTGGTGCTCGAGCGGGGACGAAACATAGAGCATATCAAGGACTACCCCACGATGAACCTCAACCCGTGGGATTTTCCGCATCGCGGACGGATGACGCGTGAATTCCTGGAAAAGAATCCCCTCATTACTCGCGCCGCAGGATTTGCTGAAGATACTGCACATTTTTTCATCGAAGATGAAGACCATCCGTATGTGCAGAACAAACCGTTCGATTGGATCAGGGGATACCAGGTTGGCGGAAAGTCCATTATCTGGGGGCGTGCCTGTCAACGCTGGAGCAATCACGAATTCACCGCTCCGGCTCGCGTAGGATATGGAATAGACTGGCCGATTCGCTACGACGACATCGCCCCGTGGTATTCGCATGTCGAAAAATTTGCCGGCATCTGCGGAGGACGCGAAGGCCTTGAAGCCATGCCAGATGGAGATTATCTGCCGCCGTTCGAACTGAATTGTGTCGAAAAGATACTGCAGCAACGGATCAGCGAACACTACCCAAACCGCCACATGATACCAGGGAGGTGGGCGCAGCTGACGGAACCCACCGATATCCACACTCGCCAGGGGAGGGGCCGCTGCCAGGCCCGTAACCTTTGTATGCGGGGGTGCCCCTATGGAGCCTATTTCAGCTCGGTATCATCCACATTACCCTGGGCGTCGCGTACCGGAAATCTCACGATCCGGCCGTTCTCAGTTGTCCACTCCATAATATATGACGACAAGGCAGGTCGCGCGACCGGCGTACGGGTAATCGACGCTCAAACCGGTGTTGCAACGGAATTCTTTGCACGGATCATATTTGTGAATGCTTCGGCCCTCAACAGCACGCTTGTCCTGCTTAACTCCAAATCCGATCGGTTTCCCGAAGGATTGGGTAACGACAACGGACTGCTGGGTAAGTATGTCATGTTCCACAATTACCGCGGATCAGTCGGCGCCAGGTTTGACGGGCCCGACGATAAATACTATTACGGCCGCACGCCGGCAGAACCGATGCTTGCAAACTTTCGAAACCTTGGTAAGCAGGAGATGGACTTCGTCGGTGGATACATGGCCTTTATGGGCGCATCTCGCTCTCGTAGCGATGGCCAAGACGTGACCCCGCCCATCGGTGCGGCGTATAAGGAGGCACTCACCGAGCCCGGCGAATGGGGCGTGTATATGTACATGCAGGGGGAAACTGTGCCCAAAGAAACGAACAGGGTGACACTCAGTAAGGATAAAACCGATCAATGGGGAATTCCCCTGCTGGTCACAGAAGTGGACTACGACGACAACGACGAAAAACTTATCAAGGACTTCCTCACGCAGGCCGCGGAGATGCTGGAGACTGCGGGATGCAAAGACGTGAAGCAGTATGATAACCATTGGGCTCCCGGCCGCGACATTCACGAGATGGGTGGTGCCAGAATGGGCCGCGACCCCAAGACATCCATTCTCAATGAGTGGAATCAGCTGCACCATTGTAAAAACGTGTTTGTCACCGATGGCGCTTGCATGGCGAGCACCGGCAACCAAAGTCCTTCTGTGTTGTATATGGCACTGACAGCACGAGCGACGGACTATGCGGTGAGGGAAATGAAAAGAGGAAATTTGTAGAGTGAGAGGACCGTCTACTTAAATTCGCACTCCCTTTCGAGTTACTACACAAGTGGCAGATACAGAAACTTCAACACGCTAACACTTCAACACTTCAACACATGAAAACAAGAGTAGCCATCCTCGGCGCCGGGTTCATTACAGATATTCACGTTGAATCGTATCATCGGTTTGTTCCGGATGCCGAGGTGGTTGCTGTGTACGCAAGGAAACCCGAAAAGGCAAAAGCGTTTGCGGAAAAGTATGGGATCTCACAACATTTTTCTGATCTCGATGCCGCGATCACGCAATCGGGATGTGACGTCGTGGACATCTGTCTCCCCAACTACCTCCACCATGATGCCACACTCAAAGCCGCAAAAGCAGGAAAGCACGTCATTATCGAAAAGCCCCTCGCCATAACCCTCGAAGAGGCCGACAACATGATCGCTGCATGTCGTGACGCCGGGGTCAAGCTGATGTACGCGGAAGAGCTTTGCTTTGCACCTAAGTATGAACGGGTGCGAAGCATGGTTAAGGAAGGTGCGGTAGGAGATATCTATATGCTGAAGCAGGGTGAAAAGCACTCGGGCCCGCACTCCGATTGGTTTTATGACGTCAACCTGGCTGGAGGTGGCGTTCTTATGGACATGGGATGCCATGCCTTCGGCTGGTTCAGCTGGATGCTGGGAAAAGCCAAGCCGCGACATGTTTTTGCGAGTATGGCAACCGTATTTCACAAGGGGCGCACCAAAGGCGAAGACAACTCCATTGTAATCGTGGAATACGACAATGGCGTAACCTGTGTTGCTGAAAACAGTTGGGCCAAACATGGTGGGATGGATGATCGCAGTGAGGTTTATGGAACTGGTGGTGTAATCTATGCGGATCTTTTTATGGGCAATGCAGCCATCGCGTACAGCCGGGAAGGATACGGGTATGCGATGGAGAAGGCAGATACCACAAAGGGTTGGAGTTTCCCGATATTCGAAGAAGCGTTCAACCAGGGCTATCCGCATGAGCTGAGGCATTTCATCGAATGCGTGCGCGAAGACAAAACGCCTCTGGTTACCGGTGAACTGGGAAGAGATGTGCTGGAGGTCATCTACGCAGCATATGCTTCGGCAGGGCAGGGCAAAAAGATAGAGCTTCCGTATACACCACGGGTAGCCAAACCGATTGATTTATGGTTAGGAAATGGTTGAACGAAAAAGAACCTTGTGACGATCCTGTGATGGTTGATTTCCAAGATTCCCCCCGATTGAAAACAGCGATCCACCTGCCGATATGGGTTGCAGTAATTGCACTGGTGGCCGCATGCAATTCCGGACAGCCCGGAAGCCACGAAGAAATGATAGGGATCCTGAAGGACGTGAACGCGAGATTCAATAGACCGGAAAATTCGTTCGCCACCCAGGCAAGGTTGGACTACACGGATTCTCTGCTCCAGCTACATCACAGAAGTCCGGAAAGAATGATGCGTAACCAGTTTGCGAAAGCCAACATCCTCCTCGAGTTGGGACGGGAACAGGAGGCGATTGAACTCCTGGAGGGCCTGGAGAAGGAGAACCAATTTTACGATATGCGGCTGATCAGACGGTCCCTTGCCATAGCGTATATGAGGCTGGGCGAACGCTCGAATTGCATCGACTTTCACGCTGCCGAATCGTGCATCATGCCCATAAGGAACTTCGGTGTGCACGTTCGCCAAGATGGTTCCAGGAAGGCCATAGCCATCTATGAAGAAATGCTGCGGAATGATCCAAACGACCTGGAGTCGAGGTGGCTGCTCAATATTGCGTACATGACACTGGGTGAATATCCCAATGGTGTGCCAAAGCAATACCTGGTCTCAGGGCTTGATTCCGACACGACGCGTGAAGTGAAACCTTTCGAAGATATTGCCGGCGACCTTCAGCTCGACATCCGGAATGTAGCCGGCGGAAGTATTGTGGAAGATTTCGACAACGATGGCTTTCTCGACATCATGTTGTCGTCGTGGGACCTCAGTGAAAGTATGCATTACTTCAGGAACCTGGGCAATGGAACCTTCGCTGATGTGACCACGGGCTCCGGATTGGAAGAAATTACCGGTGGCCTGAACATGATCCAGGGCGACTACGACAATGATGGCTATGCCGATGTGTTCGTGTTGCGGGGAGCCTGGAAGGGAGAATCAGGTATGGAACCTAATTCGCTGCTAAGGAACAACGGCGACGGAACGTTCAGCGACGTAACGACGGCGGCCGGACTGCTCTCATATCATCCGACTCAAACGGCTACCTGGGCCGATTTCAACAACGACGGATGGATCGACCTTTTTATCGGGAACGAGTCGGTGTCAGGTTCATTCAAGACAGCGCATCCCTGTGAACTGTACATCAACAATCAGGACGGTACCTTCAGCGAGGTCGCGAAAAAGGCCGGATGTGAAATAGTTCTGTTTGTCAAAGCCGTCACTTCCGGCGATTACAACAACGACGGATGGGAGGATATTTTCATGTCAACCATGGATGGCAAGCGCGTACTGTTGAAGAATAACGGAGTGAAGGACGGTGAGATCGCGTTTTCCGATGTAACAGCAGCGGCAGGGCTGGACAAAGATCATGGCAGGACCTTTCCCGCATGGTTCTGGGATTATGACAACGACGGATGGGTGGACATTTTTACAACGGACTATACGTTTGATAAACCCCTCGACAGCTACCTGGCTGCCCAATCCCTTGGAATTGATGCTCTGTCCAAAGAAAAGATGCTCCTATACCACAACAACGGGGATGGAACGTTTACCGACGTGGCACGGGAAGCAGGACTTGATGAACCGGTGTTTGCGATGGGCGCAAACTTCGGCAACGTCGACAACGATGGATATCTCGATATGTACCTGGGGACAGGCAATCCCACGCTCGAGTCGGTTATTCCCAATAAGATGTTCCTCAACCAAAAGGGAAAGACATTTGCAGACGTCACTACCTCTGCACGCGTGGGCCATCTTCAGAAAGGCCATGGTGTTTCCTTTGGAGACCTTGACAACGACGGAGACGAGGATATTTTCGTCCACATGGGTGGCGCATATCCGGGTGACGCGTATCAGAATTCTTTCTTTTTGAACCCCGGACAAAACGACAACCGTTGGATCTCGATCCGGCTGGAAGGAACTAAATCCAACCGCATGGCGATCGGAACCCGGCTGAAGATTACCTTCCGCGAGAACGGTAAGACCAGGAACGTCTACCGGACGGTGAACTCCGGCGGCAGCTTCGGCGCATCAACGCTGAGGAGGGAGATTGGCCTGGGACAAGCCACCATCATTGATGAGATCGAAGTCCGTTGGTATGGAAGCGGTACCGTACAGGTTTTTCGGAATGTGGACCCCGATCAGTTCATCAGGATCACCGAAGGGAAGGACGAGATCATCAACATGCACAACAAACGCGTAGAGTGGATCCGGCCCAATCGCCTTTGCTTTCCGGAAACGGTTGCGATGGCTAATTAGAACGCCCGGCTCGTCAGAGTTCGAGTTGGTATCCTAAGACGTCCAGCACCTGGTTAAACTTTTCACCGACGTTCCTAAAATGGGCACATTTAGTAAAGCCGGCTTTTGTGAAAAGGGCTATGCTTGACTCATTTCCGCCGCTGATCAGGGCAAGCAGCGTTTTCAGACCGCTGTCGCGGGCATCCTGGATGAGTCTTTGCAGCGCCGCAAAACCCAGTCCCCGGCCCTGGAACTCGGGGCGCAGGTATATAGTGACCTCTGCAGTGCGTTGGTAGGCGGGCCGGTCCTTATACTTGGTGAGGAGGCAATATCCTGCGATTGCGTCGTTGTGTAGAACCAGATAGGAGCGATAAACGGGGTGGCCCACGAACAGGAATGCCTTCAGCTGGTCGATCGAAATGGGTTCGGTGTGAAAGGTGGCGGTTGAGTGCGCGATAAACCAATCGTAAATCGCCTTCACTTCGTTGAGATTTTGGTCGTTTACGGCCAGAAACTGGATGTCCACGGAATTTGCAGGTGAGAATTGGGCAAAATAAAGGTATTTCCAGCGATGTGGCTAGCAGCTGTGCCGTGAGGCATGAAAAAGGGATATTTTGTCCGGCTGTGGAACTGGCACAACGGTATTGCTGTTGTATCGACGTGACCCGGAAGAGGATAGTCAAAATGCCGTAAATAACGGGAATTGGGGCATAACCTCTGGGAGACGGGAAGAAGAGGGTATTTTGACATATTTTGCTTACCTTCGCAAGCTTAATAGCAATCTCACTTCGAATCAGTTGACTCCCTTCCGAACAGCATTTTGATTGTTAGAAGTTTCCAGCAGGAATCGCCCGGCTCACACCGAAGTGTTCATTATATAACTGTGTAATACCATGGCAAGGCCAGCAACAAAAGAAGTCAAGTTGAGGAGCGGATTTTACATTGAAGTCCGCCAGAAGGGGTCGCCGAAGGGCATCAAGATCAGAAGGGATACTTATCCGGAGATACAACGCGCAATCAAACAATACGAAAACGCCTATAGTGTCCATTACATTGGGGAAGTCAGGAAAGGAAAAGTACAACCAGCAAAATCAAAATAACCGTCACAACGAGGGTCATTCCGTCGACGTTCTCACCGAAGGGAGGGAATATTGGTGGAACGAGGACTTTCTTGAACTCACCGCCCGCCGCCTTAATTTTTTCAATTGTCGAAACGTAGCCGACATTGGCTGCGGAACCGGCTCGATGTCGTTCGCACTCGCGCCGTATTTTTCTCCAGAAGCGGTTCTTTACGGGCTCGATGCCGAGCGCATGCACATTCGGAAGGCAACTCAACGCGCCCGTAAGGACGAATCCGGCTGCACGTTCAGATTTGTCGAAGGCGATGCAACGGACATTCCGTTCGACGAGGGCGTCATGGATCTTGCTTTTTGCCAGACACTACTAATTCACGTAGAAGACCCGGTCCAGGTACTGAAAGAAATGAAGCGCGTCACGCGCGATGGAGGCTGGATCCTGGCCCTGGAACCGAACAACCTGGTGACGTCGCTGATGTTTGATAACTACCGGCAGACCGAATTCAGTGTTCCCGAACTCTTGCGCGTCGTTGAGGTAAGACTCCGGTGCGAGAACGGAAAACGAAAGCTTGGACTGGGCTATAATTCCCTCGGCGATGCGTTACCTGACCTCTTTCAACAGGTCGGCTTGCGCGACATTCGTGTCTGGATATCGGACAAAGCGCTGTCTTGCATTCCACCTTATGACACGCGTGAGAAACGCGTACGGGTGTCACAGCTCATTGAATGGCTGGAGTCGGGTACAGGCGGCTTCGACTACGACACGAACTACCGGTATTTCAAGGCGGGAGGTGGCGCCAAATCCGACTTTAACGCTTATTGGGCAAACTGGCTTATCCACAAGGAGGAATTGCTGCGCGACCTGAAAGCACAACGTTTCATCTCAGCGGGTGGCAGCCTCATGTATATCGTCGCCGGCAGAGTCGAAAGATCCTGACGCGGCGCGGCAGTCTGTGCAACAATTGCTTGTTGTCTGAATTCATGCCGTGAACGTCGGCCGGTTTTAGGCTATTCGGGATTTTTTCATTTTTTTTGACAACCCGAACAAAACTGGATATGTTGTGATCACTCCCGAATATCTACTGGGCTACGATGTGGGTAGCTCCTCAGTGAAGGTGACGCTGCTGAACGCGGCAACCGGAAAGGCAGTCGCCTCAGCAACTTGTCCCCAATCTGAAATGCCTATCGACAGCCCGCACCCGGGGTGGGCAGAACAGTCACCGGAGATGTGGTGGGAGAATGCGCAGGCAGCTACCCAACAGGTACTCAAGGCGGCGTCGGCATCGCGCGACTCCGTGCTCGCCATCGGGATATCCTACCAGATGCACGGCCTGGTGATCGTCGACCGCGAACACAAGGTGCTGCGACCTTCCATCATATGGTGCGACAGTCGTGCAGTCCCTGTCGGCGACGATGCCTTCGAAAAACTCGGCGCTTCATATTGCCTGGATCACCTCCTCAACTCACCGGGTAATTTCACGGCCTCCAAACTCCGATGGGTTCGTGAGCATGAGCCCGATATCTATGAGAGAATTTACAAGTTCATGCTGCCGGGCGATTACGTCGCCATGCGCCTCACCGGCGACATCAGAACGACCGTTTCAGGTCTCTCCGAAGGCGTCTTCTGGGATTTCAAATCCGACACGATTTCGGAACCGCTCCTTAAGCAATACGACATCGCCCGCGATCTGATCCCTGACATCGTCCCTACATTTGGCGTCCAGGGCCACCTGACGAACGACGCGGCCAGCGCGTTGGGACTTAAGGCGGGCATCCCGGTGACATATCGCGCGGGCGATCAGCCCAACAACGCCTTCTCGCTGAAGACATTCGAACCTGGTGAGATTGCAGCGACTGCCGGAACTTCCGGCGTCATCTACGGCATCATCGACAAGCCTTCCTCCGATCCCCAATCCCGTGTCAATACTTTTGTGCATGTCAACCATTCCCGGGAAACCAGGCGATACGGGGTATTGCTGTGCGTCAACGGGACGGGGATAATGAACAGCTGGCTGCGACGCAACCTCGCAGGCGGCGAAGGTTTGTCTTACGAGAAAATGAACCAACTCGCCGCCTCCGTAGGTGTGGGCGCTGATCAGCTGTATGTGCTGCCCTTCGGAAACGGTGCGGAGCGCATGCTGAGGAACCGGGAGCCCGGGGCAAGCTTTCACGGACTGAACCTTAACCGTCATAACGCAGCGCATCTCTGCCGCGCTGTCCAGGAAGGCATTGTGTTTTCACTCGCTTATGGATTCGGCATCCTCAACGACATGGGATTGAAGTCGACCGTCGTCCGCGCCGGACAGGCAAATATGTTTCTCAGCGACGTGTTCTGCGACGCGTTTGTCAATACCACCGGGACGCAAGTCGAACTCTTCAACACAGATGGCTCGCAAGGCGCCGCTCGCGCCGCGGGTGTCGGATGCGGGTACTACGCGTCGATGAACGCCGCCTTCGACGGACTCACCTGCCTGAAACGAATCGACCCTGACCCGCAGAGACAGGAAGCCTACCGCGAAGCATTTGGGAAATGGAAAACTATACTCGATCATCAACTGACTAACCAATTATAAGCACTCATGAAAATCGTCAAAGGAAAAAAGGAATTCTTCAAAGGAATTCGCTCCATCAAATATGAAGGTCCCGATACCGACAATCCCCTGGCCTTCAGGTACTATAATCCGAACAAACGGATCGGCAAGAAGACGATGCAGGAACACCTTCGCTTTGCCATTGCCTACTGGCACACCTTCTGCGGCACGGGCGGGGACCCGTTTGGCCTTCCTACGAAGAATTTCCCCTGGCTTGCAGGTTCCGATCCGATGCAGCGGGCATACGACAAAATGGATGCTGCCTTTGAGTTCGCTACAAAGATTGGCGCTCCCTTCTACTGCTTCCACGATTACGACCTCGTGGAAGAGGCGCCGACCCTCAGAGAATCAGAAAAGCGGCTCGCAAAGATCGTCGAATATGCGAAGCAGAAACAAAAGGCCTCTGGCGTCAAACTCCTGTGGGGTACCGCCAACCTTTTCAGCCATCCCCGGTACATGAACGGGGCCGCTACGAATCCCGACTTCAATGTCGTGTGCTATGCAGCTGCCCAGGTGAAAAATGCTATTGACGCAACGATTGCCCTGGGTGGTGCAAACTACGTCTTCTGGGGTGGACGCGAAGGCTATCTGTCGCTCCTCAACACCGACATGAAGCGGGAACAGGAGCACATGGCCAGATTTCTCCATGCGGCACGCGACTACGGCCGCCGGCAGGGTTTCCGCGGAACTTTCCTGATCGAACCTAAGCCCATGGAGCCAACCAAACATCAATACGACTTCGATGCGGCTACCGTTATTGCCTTCCTTCGCGAGTTTGATCTGATCGACGATTTCAAACTCAATGTAGAAGTCAACCACGCTACGCTTGCGCAGCACACCTTCCAGCATGAACTGCAGGTGGCCGCCAACGCCAGGCTGCTCGGCAGCATTGACGCCAACCGGGGCGACTATCAAAACGGATGGGACACCGACCAGTTCCCCAACAACCTTCTTGAACTCACGGAAGCCATGCTGGTCATTCTCCAGGCGGGAGGCTTCCGTACCGGCGGTATTAACTTCGATGCCAAGACCAGACGCAATTCCACGGACCTCGCAGACATCTTTCACGCACATATCGGCGGAATGGACGCCTTCGCCCGGGCACTTCTCATCGCAAACGAGATCCTCAACGACGGAGAATACACGGCGCTGCTCAAAGAACGCTACGCCAGTTTTGACTCCGGCAAAGGCCGGCAGTTCGAACGCGGACGTCTCAAGCTGGATGCCCTCCGCAGACTGGCGCTCCAGAATGGCGAACCCGAAATGATCAGCGGCAGACAGGAGTTCTTTGAGAACCTTATCAACAGGTACATATAGGGAATGAGTGGATGAGCGAATGAGTGAATGAGTGGATGGAGAAAGGTTGAAGGGTTGAAGATTGAATGTTGAAGAATTGAAGATTGAATGTCGAAGAGTTGAAGATTGAATGTTGAAGAGTCGAATATTGCAGATTGAATGTTGAGGAGTTAACGTATCACTTGCTATATTGCGTATGATACACTAACCTGCATGGTTCGAGCCCCAAGAATCCGGGTGATTGTACTTTTGACCGGTTGCTTTTTGCTTTTTTTCGGATGTGGTCGGAACAAGAAGCATGAAAGTCAGGTGGCGGTCCGCGGATGGAACATCCTATCCGACAACGAACCTAACGCGAGAAGGGTGATAGACGTAGCTACTTCGGACTACGATATCAACCATATCGAGTTTTCGCATCAGCTCGTCAGCCAACTCAAAGACATTCGCCCATCCGGTAGGGCAGAGCGCGTCAACCGCCTCGCCGCCTACGCTCACCAAAAGGGGATACCGGAAGTTTTTGTATGGGACCAGGCCCTGTATGACGTGGGATACTATCCCGAGACGTTCAGAAAGACTGTCGATGGACAACAGCGCCTGGATCTCGACAATGTCAACTTGTGGCGATGGATCCGCAACGACTACCGGAGTATGCTCACCCTCATTCCGGAGGTGGACGGCATCGTCCTCAATTTTCTGGACGCCCCCGGCAGGATTGGCGATCAGTATTCCCTGCGGTTTCCCGACCGTGCGACGAAGGTCGCCGCGGTCATTGACAGCCTTGCAAAGATCTTCATTGATGAGCATGGACTCGAGCTCTGCCTTCGCGCGGCAGTTAGCGACGCGCGCCAGTTTTCGCTTCTGGTAGGCGCCGTCCGCCAGCTGCGACATAGCGGGATCACGGTAATGATCACAGAGACGGAGCAGGCGTTCCTTCTTTCACATCCCCTGTCTACCGTCAGCGACAGCATCCGCAAATACCCGATTATTGTTGAATTCGACGCGGCGCACGAATTCGACGGACAAGGTATCCTCGCAAGCATGTTGCCCGAGGTCCACCTGAAGCGGTGGAAGGAATATTTGTCGGAACCGAATATCGAAGGATATGTCGCGCGAACCGACCATTTTTATGAGTCCACGATCATCGACGGCCCCTGTGAGATAAACCTCTATGCGCTGAAGCGAGCATCGGATGATCCCTGGATGAACATTGACAATGTCTACCGCGAGTTCGTTACACAAAAGTATGGAGAGCAGGCAGAGCCTTATATCGAACCGGCGTTCCGGAAAAGTTATGACATCATTAGCTCCATGATGTATACCCTCGGGCTGCCCATCGCGAGCCCATCTAAGGTGTCGTTCTCCAACCAGGCATCCTATATCAGTCTCAACCCCGGCAAGTGGCAGCGCAGCATGGAGTATACCGTCGACCATGACGTCAACAGAACCTTTCATTACTGGCAGGATGTAGCCAATCATCTGTGCCCGCGTGAATACAAAAAGCCTGGCACCGCGGTTGCAGCCGAAATCCCCCAGGTATTCGAAAACGGATGGCTTGACGACCGGGAGCTAATGAACGTCGAGTACCTCCGGAGCATCGTCGCCGAGAAGGACTACGGGGTACGTGTTGCGCAAAGTGCATTGGAGGATGTCATTCGTGCGAAGCCACATATCCGAAACGCGGAGCAGTACACACGTCTTCTCGAAACTATGCGCAGAACGGAAATGGCGGCCCGACTGTATCGAGCCAGCGCCAAAGCATACTTTGCGAACCGAATCTATGCCCGGGGTGGTGAGTTTCGAACACCGGAAGTCGTTTACATTTTGCAGGATGGACTGGATGAGATCGAAGCAGTAAGTCAGGAGATGACCCAGTATCCTTATAAAGGTCCTCGCGCAGAGTTCAATTTTCAGGCGCTCGCCAACAGTGCACGCGCGCTTCGTCAATCCATCATGGATCAACTGGGCAACGGTCCGCGTCTGCTCAACGGAAGCGGCCGGTGATGATCACAGCTGAAGGCGAATATGAATCCGGTTCAGCCATTTCACGATCCACACTACCGCGACAGCATACAGCACGCAGTAAATCACGCCCGTGATACCCGTTCGCAAGGAGTCGGGGAGAGGATAGTAGTGGAACACCCGGTAGGTTGCCCACATGATAAATGGGATAATGTATGTTAGAAGCGGGTTTGAACCTGCAGGCTGAAGGAACCGCGCCCATCGGTTAATTCCTTTCAGATCAGTAAGCCAGTACAGGAAGATGAATGTGAGGATTGCAATAACCGAACAGTAAAGTCCCCATGAAGGTGTGGCACCGATCTTTCCAATGTGATAGTAGGGGCGGAGTATCCATCCTGCTACGAACAGTATGGCCGCAAAACCCAACGCTTCGTTGAGCCGCTGCATCAGGGTATGTTGATGCCTCTGATCGAAAAAGATGATCGTCAGGATGGCACCGCATAGTGTGATGCCGGTGTGCGTCGCGTTGCCCGCTTGCGACCGCGTCCAGCCAAGGAACATGCTATCTTCTGACAAGTGGGAATGCCCGACTGCGTATATGAGAATACTGAGCCCGACCATGGCCAGCAAAGCGTACCGGTTTCCCCGGCATACCTGGTACAAGATACACGTATACAAATAAGCCCACCCGATGAGCCCGAGGATGCCCCACCAGCGAGGCTGAAGGTATTGCGTCCCGTCATCGCCTGCGCGATAAATCAGGGCCAGCGTGATCAGCCCGGCAACGCCAATTCCGCGCAACAGCCATGACCAGGTCTTGTTGCGAAACGTATAAACATTCCAGACCAGTATCACACAGGGATAGAAAAGGAGTGACCACACGCCGATGCGCATGCCCATCGCTTCTTCGTTGTAGCCTCCTTCGGCGTTCACCATAAAAACACCCAGCACCAGCAGCGCCAGCGTCCGCACGAGGATGTGTCCCTGGAGTTTCATGAAGTCGTCGCCTTTGCGGATCCTGTTGTTCAAAGAGAGGGGTATCGCCATCCCCACAATGAAAAGAAATCCAGCGAATACCCAGTCTGTGATCGTCATGCCGTCGGCACCGGGCGCCATGTGTCGCAGCCATTGTGGAATATTTCGCATTCCAGCCACTTCGTTGACGAATACCATCAGCAGTATGGTCAGACCCCGGAGAATGTCGACTGAGTGCAGCCGCTGGGAAGGAAGCTCATTATAGACTTGCATCAGGGAGCGATTTTTTCGTTAAGAGCGTTCAGAAGATAACCTTTCGGATCACTCGCAAATTGCCAGAACATAAGACCCGCAAGGTTGTTTTCTATCACATAGTCGCATTTGATCCTGAGTGACTCCTCGTCGTCAAAAGTGACAAGCTGATTGGTCTCTTCGTTGAACAGATAGGGCGCCTTTGCCTTGTCGTCCCAATATCGCACGAGTCCCGGGCGCGTCATCATGCTGTCCCGAATGTAGGTGTAACCTCCTGCCCGGGCGACTGAGGCGATCGCCCGGTTGATTCCATGGTTTTCGCCGGTTTGCATGAACCAGCTTCTTCCATAAAAAGGGACGCCGAGAACGATCTTTTCAATGGGAACGCCCTGGGCGACGTATTCGGTGATGGCGCGATGGGCGGATAGTTCTCCTTCATAGCTTTCACTGTGATACAGATTGCTGTGATGTCCGCCGAACGGCCCCGAGACATAAAAGTCGTACGCCATCACGTTGACATAATCAAGGTACTGTGCGGCCGCGCCCATATCGTTGCGATCAATAAATTCCTGGAAGCAGGGGATGGCTGTCGTTAAAAGCTGGATCTTGCCGGTCTTCGCCGAAAGGCGGTCCAACGCTTCCCGCAGGGCTTCAAACATTGACACGAAGTTCTCGCGGTCCTCAACCCTGAAGACGTTGTCCTCGCCCCTGGAGCCCGGATACTCCCAGTCGATGTCGACACCATCCAGATCGTACTTCTCCACGATGGCCGCACTGCTTTCGGCAAACTTTCTGCGCGACGACGGAGTAAGGACCGCATCAGAAAAGTTTTCGCTCCAGCTCCAGCCGCCAATGGAAATAAGGATCTTGAGATCAGCATTCTTTTCGCGAAGCTTGACCAGGTTTCGGAAGTTGATCGTGTCCGTCGCCATATTCGTAAGCCAAGCCATGCTGTCCTTCACGTCGACGAAAGCGTAGTTGATATGGCTCACTTTGTCTGCTGCGATGGTCTCAACATCAAGTTCGCCGCGGAACCCCGGGGCGTAACCGATAATGACCTTGGACGCCCGTGTGCCGGCGTTGCTGCTTTCATGTTGGCAGGAAAAAGATCCGACCAGGAAAGCGAGTGACAACAGCAAAAAAAAGCGGTTCATGAGTTAGGGGTTGCGTGCATTTCACACATTATTCAGGGAGGGGCTTTTCCAATATTATGAACTTTCATCTGGCTTTCATACACCATCCGCGGAATTCCGGGATCGGGATTTGTACCGGCGGCTAATCCTGTTTACTTTGTATAACCGTCTCTCAGAATTGGAATTTCATGCATAGTGCCATTGCTGTTCCCCTCATTGTCGCATCTTTCCTTCCGCTTATGTCGATGGCCCAGAAGAAAGACATTCCCGATGTATTAAAACTCGATCAGGGTATCCGCGTGAAAACGGTAGACGAGTGGGAACGGATCCGTCGTCCCGAGATTCGCGAGGCGTTCAGCCGACACATGTACGGATATTCCCCCGCACCACCTGATCTTTCATACCGCATGCTCTCCACCGACCGCAACGCCCTGGACGGCCGAGCCATTCGCAAACAGATACGGGTGTTTTTCGCGGCGGATACCTCCGTCTGGATGGACGTCCTGCTGTACCTGCCGGCGCGCGCCACTTCGCGGGTACCCGTATTCCTGGGAATGAATTTTTACGGCAATCAAACCGTATCAAAGGATCCCGGCATTCTTATCACACCGCATTGGGTCGACGAGAATGAAGCGTTCGGAGTGGAGAATAACCGGGCCACTGAAGCTTCGCGAGGTGTACGTTCATCGCGATGGCCCATAGAACAAATCCTGGAAAGAGGATACGGTGTAGCCACTATCTACTACGGCGACCTTGACCCGGATTTCGATGATGGCTTCACCAACGGGGTTCACGGGCTTCTCGACAAGGGCGGCCGAACGGATAGCTCCTGGGGTGCTATTGCCGCCTGGGCGTGGGGCCTGCAACGTGCAATGGATTATCTCGTGACGGATGCAGACGTCGATGCGACAAAGGTGGCGGTACTGGGACATTCCCGTCTCGGCAAAGCAGCACTTTGGGCCGGCGCAACGGACGAAAGGTTTGCCATAGTCATTTCGAACGAGTCGGGCGAAGGCGGCGCTGCACTGTCACGGAATGAAAAGGGAGAGAGTCTGGAACAAATCACTACCCGATTCCCGCATTGGTTTTGTGGCAAGTACAAATCGTATGCAGGAAGGGCAAACGACCTTCCGTTCGACCAGCATATGCTTCTGGCGATGATCGCGCCACGACCCCTCTATGTGGCAAGTGCCGCCGAAGATCTCTGGGCAGATCCCGAGGGTGAGTTTCTCAGTGCAGTCTACGCAGAACCGGTCTATAAACTATACGGCCTGAAAGGGTTGGGTACGAACAAAATGCCGTCCGTCGGCGATCCCCTCCAGAAAGGGACGATCGGATACCACATACGTCCTGGTAAGCATGACTTGACAGCATACGACTGGCAGCAATTCATGAATTTTGCCGACAAGCATTGGCGGAATAAATAGTTGCAGATGCAACGATACCAACTGCGACTGCGGCTGCATCTATTTTAATGACATTGGTTAATACACTAAATCATGGGAAATTCATTTCAAAGAGGGGCGATACTGGTGTTCTTCGCGATAGTTGTCGCCCTCGTGGGCGCATGTTCCAAACGGCCTTCCGGTGAAACGACGCAGGCTGCGCCGCCCGACTGGAAACTGGGTATCGCCTTCTGGACGTTTCATACGTTCAACCTGCCGGATGCCCTGGATAAGATCGACAGCAGCGGTGTCGACTATGTTGAGGGCGTGACGTTCTTTGATGCGGGGCCAGAGCTGGGAGATTCCCTGATTGGAACCTTGTCAAACGCAGGTCTCGCGAAGGTACGGTCGATGCTCGATGAAAGAGGTCTGCGCATGGAGTCGATGTACGTTGGCGGCGACAGCACCATTGAATCATGGAAACGCCAGTTCGACGTGGCGAAGTTCTTCGGCGTGTCGTATGTAACCGGCGAACCGCCAGTGTCGATGCTCGATCGCGTCGACAGTTTGCTTGGCGCTTATGATTTGCGCATGGCTATTCATGACCATTGGAGGGGTGTGAGCCAATACTGGCACCCGGACTCAGTGCTCGCCGCCATAGAGGGACACAAAAATTTTGGCGCATGTGCGGACCTGGGCCACTGGCCAAAAAGCGGAGTTAATCCCGTTGATGGTGTGAAGCGCCTGGCGGGACACATTATGGGCATTCACCTCAAGGACATCGCCGAGTACAACAATCCCAACATACAAGATGTCCGTGTGGGAACCGGTGTAGTGGATTTCCCCGCCGTCTTTGCTGAATTAAAACGACAAAACTTTTCTGGTCACATCTATATCGAACGGGATGCTGAAACGCGTCCAAGCAATTTGCCATCGGTGATCGAAACCATCGACTATTACAACGAACAGGTAGGCCGTTTGGACAGTGTATCGCCGTGAGCAACGCGGTCTTGGGTGTGAATCGTCGTGAAGACTGTCCCTGCATTATTTATCCTGTTCGTATTAATTGGATATTTTTATATTTCGTCGACGCCGCACGATCTGTGCGCATGAGAAACTGCTTGCCTGATGGAAAAATCTGTTCAATCTGCCGTTCAGCCCGAACGGCGTTCCTTGTTCCCGGTTCATGAAGATTGGGTGTCGGTAATCCTTGGTTTTCTGATCATCCTGTTGTCGCTGCTGTGGTTCGTCGTTCCGGCGCCTGAATTTCACTGGGAGACGTGGCAAGAGCTTGGCGGAAAAATACTCGGCCCTGGTAACCTGGGTGCCATCCTGATTCAATTTGTATATATCGCCGCAGTAGCCGTCGTAGGTATTTTGATGACAGGGAAGACCCTTCGACATTTTCTGGGTGTATTTCCAGTTGTTTACGCTGTTGCCTTGTGTGCGCTGATCATCGAGGGAAACAGTGCGGTTCGGGATGTGAATCTGGAAGCTGTCATCTTTAGCCTGTCGATTGGTCTTCTCATCGGGAACCTGTTCAAACTTCCGCAGTGGTTTCGCTCGATGCTTACTACGGAGCTGTTTGTCAAGATCGGTCTCGTCCTATTGGGGACGCGCATTATTTTTTCCGACATCCTGGAATCCGGTTCACTCGGCCTCGTGCAGGCATCCATTGTGGTGCTGGTGGTGTGGTATTTCGCCTGGTGGGTATGCCGGAAGTTCAAGCTGGATGACGAGATGGCGATGATGATTTCAAGCGCTGTCTCTATTTGTGGTGTGTCGGCTGCCATCGCGACCGCCGGGGCGATAAAGGGCGACACGCGTAAGCTGTCGTACGTGATTTCCCTGGTGCTTATCGTTGCTATTCCAATGATGATATTCATGCCGATGATCGCCAATTACTTCAACTTCACCCAGGCGGTAACTGGAGCGTGGCTCGGCGGAAGCATCGACACAACGGGCGCGGTGGTCGCTTCGGGAACACTTGTGGGTGATACGGCGCTCAAGGTAAGTACGATCGTGAAGTTCTCACAGAATGTGATGCTGGGAATCGCGGCATTTGCGATCAGCATTTACTGGACCTATACCGGTAAAGGTGAACAGCTGCCCAATGTCGAGAAGCCGAGCCTCGCCGTCATCTGGGAGCGCTTTCCGAAATTCGTCCTGGGATTTGTGGCGGCATCCCTCGTATTCTCGTTCGCCCTCGCTCCGGCAACGGTGTCGGCCGTTTCGGGCAGCCTGAAGACGATCCAAACCATGTGGTTTGTTTTGGCGTTCACCAGCATCGGACTTGAAACACGCTTCTCCGATCTCTTTCTTAACAACAGCCGGAAACCCCTCTACGCATTCATCATTGCGCAAAGCTTTAACGTGCTTGTTACTTTGGTTGTGGCCTGGGTGCTTTTTGGTTGAAATGTGTTGATGTGCCGGGTATTTCGTAAATTTCCCTCATCGTAGCAGCCGCCAGGACGCATTATTCACATCAAAAAAGGTATGGCTATGAAAGGCAAGTTAATTCTCGTATTAATGCTGATGGCAATGGAAGGGTTTTCACAAAGCAAACTGAACGTGGGGGATAAGGCTCCCGATTTTACGGCTAAGGACCAGGATGGAAAGACGGTCAGCCTTCATGACTACCATGGACAAAAGGTGGTCCTGTACTTCTATCCAAAGGACGATTCACCTGGGTGTACCATGGAGGCGTGCAACCTTCGCGATAATATCGATCCGCTGACGACCGCCGGATATGTTGTCCTCGGTGTAAGCGGTGACGACGAGGCATCGCACAAGGCGTTTCAGCAAAAATACAACCTACCCTTTACTCTAGTGGCGGATCCGGACAAGTCGATCAACAAAGCCTACGGAGTTTGGGTTGAAAAGGAACGGAACGGAAACCGGTACTGGGGTACAGCACGTACTACCTTTATTATCGACGAAAAGGGCGCGATCACCGAGATAATTGACAACGTTGACACGAAACAGCACGCTGGCCAGATCCTGAAACTCTAACAGGCGTCGTATGGCCGTTTCCCCGAAGCAAAACATGGTGCCCTCCTGGACGGAGGAGATCGCTCCATGACGAGGACGCCGGGTTTGGATTATGACGCCGTTGTCGTCGGCGCTGGTCCAAACGGTCTGGCGGCGGCAATAACACTCCAGAGAGAGGGCCTTTCTGTCCTGCTGCTCGAGGCCGCAAAGACCGTCGGTGGCGGTGCGCGCACAGCAGAACTGACCTCGCCGGGCTTTTACCACGATGTATGTTCTGCCATTCATCCCCTGGCCGCAGCGTCGCCATTGTTCACAACGCTACCGCTCGCGGACCACGGTCTGGGGTTCATCTACCCGCCCGCATCGGCTGCACACCCGTTTGACGATGGAACTGCGGTGCTCCTCACGCGTTCGCTTGGAAAGACCGCCCAGCAACTTGGTGACGATGCGCAGGCATACCACGATTTGATCGATCCGGTAGTGCGCGACTGGCCGGAAATCGCGGAGCACGTCCTGGGGCCCTTGAGGATGTTGCATCATCCGTCGAAGATGATGCGGTTTGGCTTCCGCGCGCTGCGGTCGGCAAAATCCATTTCGAAATTATTCCGCACGGAAAAGGCAAAGGGATTCTGGGCCGGCATGGCTGCGCATTCGATCATGCCACTCACGCATACGGCAACAGCCGCTATCGGTTTGGTTCTTCTCGCCACAGGTCACTTGCGCGGATGGCCGATCCCTAAGGGAGGCTCCCAGCAGATCGCCAACGCGCTGGCTTCCTACTTTGAATCTCTGGGAGGAAAGATCGAGACCGGGATATATGTGAAGTCTCTCGATCAGCTTCCATCCGCCCGCGTCGTTTTGTTTGATGTGACGCCGAGACAGTTGCTTGAGATCGCGGGACACCAGTTTACGACGATCTACAAGTGGCAACTCAATCGCTACAAGTATGGGCCGGGGGTCTTCAAAATTGACTGGGCCCTTGATGGTCCGATACCCTTCCTGGCCGCCGGGTGTGAGGAGGCCGGCACCGTCCACCTTGGTGGAACGTTTGCCGAAATTGCAGCTTCAGAACAGGCGGTGTGGACCGGCACCCATCCGGAGAGGCCTTTCGTCCTCCTGGCGCAACCCAGTCGCTTCGATCGCACACGCGCTCCCGAGGGAAAACACACGGTGTGGGCATACTGCCATGTACCCAACGGTTCTACTGTTGACATGACCGGCGCAGTGGAATCACAGGTGGAACGCTTTGCACCGGGTTTTCGCGATCTCGTTATTGCCCGTCACACCATGAACACCGCGGAGTTGGAGGCTTACAACGCGAACTATGTTGGGGGAGATATTAACGGTGGCGCATTTCGGCTGGATCAGATCTTCACGCGCCCCGCACTCCGCCGGTCGCCATACCGCACGTCGAAAGGGAACCTTTATATATGTTCGTCGTCGACTCCCCCGGGGGGCGGCGTACACGGGATGTGTGGGTATCATGCTGCCTTGCGTGCCTTGCGCGATTTTTTTCTCCCGGGCAACGTGATCCTGGAATCGAAAATACGGTAATCCTGTAATTCCGTTTGAGGAATGGCAACCAATCACCAAAAGGTATGGTATGAAATGGAGACCCGTTCGACGCAACCGCAATAAAAAGCCGAAATCCCGTGCGCGGGAATGGCGCGACTCGATCATTTTTGCGGTGGTCGTTGCTACCCTGATCCGGTGGTCCGCCGTAGAAGCGTTTGTCGTTCCCACCCCATCTATGGAAAACACGATCCAGGTGGACGAATTCCTCTTTGTCAGCAAACTGCACTACGGACCGCGGACGCCCAGGACACCGCTCCAGGTGCCGTTGACCCATCAAACAATTTGGGGAACGGATATACCCTCTTATCTCGACTGGATTCAGTTGCCGTCGTGGAGGCTTCCGGGTCTCACGAAAGTTCGGCGCGAAGACGTCGTCGTGTTCAATGTTCCCGACTTAAAGATGAATGATGGCATCGAGCGACCTATCGACCTGAAGACGTATTATGTGAAACGCTGTGTTGGGATTCCTGGGGATGTAATTCGCGTCAGCGACAGAAAGCTGATTGTAAATGGGATTACTTTGCCGGCTCCTCCGGACGTGAAATTCAGCTACCTTGTTATGGCGCCGCAGGAGATCAATACGCTGCACTTCCGGAGACTCGGGCTGGATTCAGACGACTACTATCTCGCAGGATACACACCGGAAAATAAAGTTGTCTATCGCATGTTCCTGACGGAGCAGCAGCGACAGCAGCTGGAGCAGGCTCCTTATTTGGAAGCTGTGATGGACGACTACACGACCCATGACGGTCCCGATCCCGACATTTTTCCGGCCGCGATGAGGGATTCGTGGAACGCCGACAACTACGGTCCACTTACGGTTCCACGAAAAGGGATGACGATTGAAGTCAGCGATTCAACCCTCGCGCGGTATGGTGAGACCATCCGGCTGTATGAACACCTCGATAATGTTCAGGTCACTGAGAGCTCGCTGGTTATCGATGGTGTGCAGCAACAAACCTACACCTTCCGTCAGGATTACTACTTTATGATGGGGGATAACCGGAACAACTCGCTGGATTCACGCTACTGGGGATTCGTGCCTGAAGACCACATCGTGGGCAAACCTCTGTTCATATGGCTTTCAATCGACCGGGACGCCAGCCTTCTGCACAAAATACGGTGGGACAGGATGTTCAAGGGAATTGACTAAGGCGAATGATTTCATAGCCTTCCGGGGCAAAATAATTTCGCATATTTGTCGGGGATATAGTTGCGCGAGCCGACGTGAACCCGGACTACAAGGATATTATCATTGACATTCGCAAGATCGTACGATCGATAAATCTCGAATCAAAACGAATCCTCAAAGAATTCGGGATAAGCATCCCACAATTGCTCTGCCTGGGGTTCCTCAGAAACCAGCAGAACTACATGTCGACACACAAGGAACTTACCGAGTTTCTCCATCTCAACTCCAGCACTGTTACGGGCATCATAAACCGATTGGAAAAGAAAGGTTACATCGCACGGTTGCCAAAGCAAGGCGACAAGCGTGTGACATACCTCGCTCTGACCTCGAGTGGCGCCACCATACTCGATAAGACGCCTGACCTGTTGCATGAAAAACTCTCCCGCGGCCTCGCGAAACTTCCGCCACATGAGGTGCACCAGCTTAAGGCATCCCTGACCCTATTGATCGAGGCGCTTGATATCCGCGGAGTAGACGCATCGCCCCTTCTCGTCATTGAGGAGCCGATCTCGCCCCAGGACTCACCTGAAGAGCATGCGCAATAGTTCCTACACAACGGAAAATAACCCCGCTACTCCGTTTATTTGCTAATTTTCATACATGACATATTGCCACGGGAACATTTTTGGCCAATTATGTTGTATAGAACTTAATTTATCTTGAAACTTGAGTTTAAATTGTACCAGCAGTATATGGACACCACAAACAGCGTAGACAAGTCGCTTTACGAACAAATTGTTCACTCTGTAGTGACCCATCTCATGGAGCAAGGCTTTTCATCCGTTAAAGCAAATAGTCCTAATTATACGAGGCCCGGCAGGATAAAATGGGACGATCAGGATGAAGGTGTCGTTCCTGATATTGTCGGCGAGCTTAAAAACAGCGTGTACGTCTTTGAAATCGTGAATGAAAATCAACTACAGCCGGAAGCTGTGGGTAATCGATGGCGTTTACTGTCCGTTCACGCAAGACGATTGAAGGGCGTACTGTATCTGGTCACGCCGGAACACGCCACTGAAACGGTACAGGAGCTTGCTGCTGCACTGGATTTAAGGCCCAAATTCTTGCGGCTTAGGGGAATATCCTGATGACATTTCGATATCGGACAATCATCGTTTCCGGCTGTCAACTTAGCCTGGTTCTGATTCTCATTTCATCGCTTACGCTGATGGCCGATCAGCAGCGATCTGAATTCCGGGGGCCAGCCAGCCGGACAACCCATGATGGCCATGTGCGTCTGCAATGGAGAGCCGTTATGCCGAATGCGATGTATGAGGTTCAACAATCGGCCACACCCGATTTCGAACGTGCGATGACGATTTACCAGGGTCCGGACCTGGCCACTTTTGTATCGGGATTACCTAATGGTATCTATTACTATCGTCTTCGCTCGAATGGCGGGGGCTGGTCCGGGACGGTCACGGTGACCGTGGAGCATTATTCTCTTCAACTCGCGTTTACGCTGGCGGGGCTAGGTGCCATCGTGTTTTTGCTCACAGTCGCATTAGTTGTAAAAGGCACAGCGAAGGCCACACAGTAGCGATCCCTATGGAACATCAATCTTACATCATTTCACCCGCGGATGGGTGGATCATCATAGCAGGGCTTAGTGTGTTGTGGATTGGCCTTGGATACTATTGGGGCAGACGGGCAAAGTCTATGGATGGCTATATGCTTGCTGGTCGAAAGGTCGGCCTTGCGTTGGGAACTGCAACTGTCATGGCTACCTGGGTTACCTCGAATACGACCATGCTCGCGCCCCAGTTTGCCCTGGAACTTGGCATCTGGGGAATGATCGCTTACTCGACGGCTGCGCTGGGACTACTGCTTTTTGCGCCCCTTGCTGCACGGATTCGCGCCCTGATGCCTGGTGGCTATACAAGTGGTGACTTCATCCGTCTGCGTTACGGAAAGGCTGCATGGATACTGTTTCTGCTTATCAGCATTTTCTACGGGTTCATATGGATGATCAGTATGGGTATGGCCGGTGGCATACTGATGAATGCAATTGCAGGGATACCTTATGAGATAGGGATGAGCGTTATCCTTTTTGTTTGTGTCGCCTATACGCTGTTTGGTGGACTTTACGCCGTCATCGGCACGGACTATATACAGTCGCTGCTCATCCTGATTGGTGTCGTGATCATTGGCATTTCCGTGTTTCAGATTGTGGACTTCAGTGAGATTTATTCCGACCTGCGGACCGACAAACCCATGCTGATTAACGCATTGCTTCCGGCGTCGATCATGGCCGTGTTTAACAACCTGCTATTTGGGGTAGGGGAAGTCTTTCACAGCAACGTCTGGTGGAGCAGGGTCTTTGCGATGACTGAAACAGCAGGTCGAAGAGCGTACCTGATAGGGGGCCTCATCTGGTTGCCGGTGCCTGTCGCGGCAGGATTCATCGCCCTCGCGAGCGGATCATTGGGCATCAATATTACGCGACCCGATATGGTTGGCCCTCTGGTGGCGGCAAGCGTGTTGGGAGAGGCCGGGTCGATTGTAGTGTTTATGGTCTTCTTTTGTTCTCTCGCCTCCAGTCTCGACAGCCTTCTGGCCTCGACGTCGGACCTCATTACTCAGGATATCTACAAAAAGATGATTAATCCCGGCGCATCAGACGCGCGATTACGAAAAGTTTCTTCAAGAATAGTCCTGGCATTGGGATTTGTCGCCTGGCTCGTTTGCCTTCCCCGAATCGGTACTCTGGCTGACGTCCTTTTCTTTGCCGGACCGCTGGTGGCGAGTACCATCTGGCCGATCGCAACCGGGTTGTTTTGGCGCAAGGCAAACACCCGTGGAGCGATTGCGGGCATGATCGCCGGATCAGTGATCGGGATGATCTTTTATTTCATGGTGGGGTGGTATTCAGCGTCCCTTGTCGGTGCTGCTACGTCGATGATTGTCGTCGTACTGTTCACCCACCTGTTCCCAGGCAAGTTTGAGTGGCATAAACTGGACGAAAACAATGCTTTGAAGAAAGCCTAACAATTCCCTTATGCATTTCCCTGAACTGTTCGTAAAAATCATGATCGTGGTATCGCTTGGACTTATCTCGGTATCCGTGGTTGTGCTGGTTGTATTGCTCATAGTTGACTTAATAAAACAACGCGTATGGTAACAGAAAAGCTAACCGCAAATTTAAAGAAACCAGAGCTCGATCCCCTGACATCCAACGGGTTGAACCCGGATGCGTCAGGGCTAATACGAGAAGATTTCATCACCCTCGATGTACTCAAGCGCCTTGTCGGGCAGTCGATTCTTTCCGTTCAGCAGTTCGACAAAGAACTTGTCATCGAAATATGTAAGTTCGCGGCTTTGCTCGAGACAACAGAGATTGCCAAAAGTCACCCACTTGATGGAAAGATCGTCATTACCGCCTTTTTTGAACCAAGCACAAGAACACGACTCTCTTTTGAAAGTGCGGTTGTCCGGCTTGACGGCAAAATTCTGAGTATCCCCGAAGGTCAAAGCACTGGAATAGCAAAGGGTGAATCGCTATCCGACATCGGCGAAATGTTCAACGCCTACGGAGACGTGGTGGTGATGCGCCATACCCAAACCTCCTCGCTTGATGAAATAATGCAAAACCTTCGCATCCCGCTGATCAACGCCGGAAACGGATCAGGAGAACATCCCACGCAGGCGCTTACCGACTGGTTCGCGATCCTGAAATGGAAACCCAACCTGAAAACTACCGTCCCCGAGCGGGAGCGTATCCACCTGGGCATCCTCGGTACGCCGGGGAGCATGCGGTCAGTAAACTCATTTCTGAGGATGTCTTTGCTCTTCAAAGAAAATATACGGAACATCTCTATCGTGTCCGAGCTGGCTGACCCACTGGGAGAAGAGCTTAGCGAAATACTACGCCAGTCTGGGGTATCGTTCACCGTTACCAACGACATCAATCATGTTATTGGTGACCTGGACGTTATTTACATGAATTCGATCGCATTTCTGGGCGATAGCTATAAGTCGCTGGATTCGCGCTTTAAACTGGATGAAAATTCGAAACTGAAGAAGGATGCCGTGGTCCTGCATCCCCTGGCGCGACTTGATGAACTCGACTCCAAACTAGACGAGACGAATCACAACCTGTACTTCACACAAGCCCATGGAGCAGTGTTTATCCGGCAGGCACTGTTCATATCCGTGCTGAATAGATTCGATCGCCTGCCGGAGGAGGATATTCCCGTGCGATAACCCTTACGGGGATACCAAAATATCCGATGACATATTGTATGAATTAAACGAGAAAGCTGATGTGCGGAATTGCAGGATACTGGAGGCCCGGGACACGCCCCGATAACGGGCATTCGGCAAGACAAATGATACAGACCCTTCACCACCGCGGTCCGGATGGCTACGGATTTCATTTCGATGATGAAAGGGGGCTCGCGATGGCGCACGCCAGGCTTGCAATAATCGACTTGCAAACGGGAGACCAGCCGTTGTACAGTGGTGACCGGTCAAGGATTCTCACAGTAAACGGTGAGTTCTACGACTACAAGCGAATCCGTACGGAACTCCGGCTGGATGGCGCCCGATTCCAGACGAAATCGGACAGCGAAATTGCATTGCCCCTGTACGAACGGCACGGGCTGAACTTTGTCAAACACCTTAGGGGCGAGTTCGCGTTTGTTCTTTACGATGGCGACAACAACCGACTGCTGTTGGTTCGCGATCGTTTTGGTGTGAAGCCGTTGTTCTATCATTGCGGCGAAAATGCCATCTACTGGGGATCGGAAGTAAAAGCACTCCTTGCGCACCCGAACGTTCCGTCAGCCTTTTCGAAAACGGCTGTGCTTCACCAATTGATGCACACTATGGTCCCTGGCACAACGGCATTTGAAGATATACACGCTGTCAAGCCCGGACATATCCTGATTGTCCAGGGGCATGGCGATCGCATCGAACTCAACGAACATAAGTATTGGGATGTGAACTTTCCCACTGAGACCGAACGCGACCTTTCCATTCCCGCCGAACGCCACATCGCCAGCACGCGTCAACAGCTCATGGATGCAGTGGCGTTGCGACTTGAAGCGGACGTGCCCGTGGGTTGCTATTTGTCTGGCGGAATTGACAGCTGTTCCATGCTGGGACTTGCCTCATCCATACAGCAGTCGCCCGTGAAAGCATTTACAATAAGTTTCGACAATGACGCCTATGATGAATCGGCTATTGCGAAGGAAATGGCCGACCGGGTCAAAGCGGACCAGGAACAGATTCGCGTAGGCGCTGATCAACTCTATGGAGAAAACTATGTTACTACGCTGTGGCATGCCGAGCGCACCTTTTACAATACGCTGGGTGTGGCCAAGTGGTGCATGAGCAGGCGCGTTAACCAATGCGGCTATAGAGTGGTGGTAACCGGTGAAGGCGCGGACGAGCTGTATGGTGGCTACCCCGCTTTCAAACGGGACATGCTTCGCTTCGGAATGAACGGTCGGAACCCGCAGGAAGTTGAGGCCTGGATGCAACTCATGGAGAAGAACAACAGTCTGTTCAAGGGTGCTATCCTGTCGGAACAGATGGTCAGCCACCCTGCAATGGATGATGTTTGTGGCTTCACACCTTCGTGGATTCAACCATGGATTCAAACACTGGAACTGGCCAGACCGCTGCTCGGCGACGATATGCTCGATGCACTCAGCGCGTATGATCCCATCACCGCCATTGCTGATTCGTTCGATCCTGGCCAGTTGAAAGATCGCCATGTGCTTGATAAGGCTCAATACACCTGGATCAAGACGATGCTGGAATGCCAGATCCTGAACTGGGGTGGAGATCGGGTAGATATGGCCAACTCGATGGAGTCACGGCCGGCGTTTCTGGATCACCATGTCGCAGATGCAGCCAAATGGGTACCCGCGCATTACCGCATCCACGGCAACATTGAAAAATGGGTACTGCGAGAGGCCATGAAGAACATTTTGCCCGACGTGCTCTACAAACGTGAGAAATTCGCGTTCATGGCGCCACCGGGACATACCGACAACCACAAGAAGCATGCCCTCGGTAAACTTATCAGCGAGTACATGAACGAGGACATGATCCGGGAGGTGGGTCTTTTTGACCCAAAGCGCCTGTTAGCCTTCATCGAAGCATACAACCGCGATTCGGATCCGGTCTCGCTGGTGCGGAAAGACGCGCTAGTAAACCACGTGCTCGGCCTCCACATTCTCTGGAAACTGTTTATTCGGGAAAGGGTCGCTGCCTGACGTAAATATTATCCCCTGTAGAATCCTTTTTTGTCGCATTTCCCCTCCTTTATTGTCGGCTTTACCCTGTGGTTGAGACGATCAACTCGCGTAGGTTTGCGTATATCAAATAAGAAGTAAGAATCACAAAACAGAAAAGCCATGAGCACAAAAACGCGAACCGCAATAACCGTCAGGACGACCGTTAATGCACCGATTGAAAAAGTGTGGAAATACTTCTCCGAACCGGAACATATCACCCAATGGGCCTACGCCGTCGACGACTGGCACGCACCCTACGCAGAAAATGACCTTCGCAAGGACGGCAGGTTCAAGACCACAATGGCGGCAAAGGATGGAAGCGTGAGCTTCGACTTCACCGGTGTGTACACCGACGTAGAAGCTCATAAGCACATCGCTTATACAATTGACGACGGAAGAAAGGTGCACGTGACCTTTGAAAGTGACGGCAACACCACGAAAGTCACTGAAACTTTCGAAGCCGAAGACGAAAACCCGATCGACATGCAACGCGATGGATGGCAGGCGATGTTGGATAACTTTAAGAAACATGTGGAGGAGGGGGAATAAGGAAATAGGGAAATAAGGGGATAAGGAAATAAGGGGATAGGGAAATAAGGAGATAAGGGGCATAGGGTGTATAGGGTGTATAGGGTGTATAGGGTACATAGGGTATAGGGGGTCCGCGGATTGGAGCATGCGGTTACTTTGTCACCCCCCGCTCTCACACTCACACTCACTCTCACACTTACGTACGTGGGGTATAGGGTGTATAGGGTACATAGGGTATAGGGGGTCCGCTGATTAGGGCGTACGGTTACCTATTTACTCTCACTCTCACACTCACACTCACACTGACCTGCCTTTCACTCTATCCACACATTCGCCTCGTTGTGAGGCGCTTTGATGTGGATTTTAAGGAAGCCGTCGGGGCTTTCGGGAAGGGTAAAGTTGCCGGCAGAGACGGCGGTTTTGCCCATCGAGCGGTAGATGTCAGGCTGGCCGTCCTTGAAATGATTGGTCGTAGAAACAAACACTTCCAGTTCGCCGGAAGGATCGTGTACGTCCCAGGTCAGTTCCACCGTTCCGTCGGATCGGGTCGCCCTGAGGTGGCAGAGTGAGACCTCGCCGATGAACGGAATGCCATCGATTTCCGCAGACACATCCGAAGGGATGGGCACTTCCATGAAGCGAGCGACACTGGGCATAATGTCCGTTACTGCGGGCGTATGCCGAAAGTGATCGTTCAGGTCGGGAAGGTTGGTGAAGATCCAGGTGGTGCGCTCGCGGTCCGACTGTCCTCCGTGATTTTTCCCGGTCTCGGCATCGCGGCCGTGGTCGGTGGTAATCACAATCATCCATTCTTCATTGTGGTTCTCCTCCCGGTAACGGATGGCGTCCCAAATGCGGCCGACCTGCGCATCGGCTTTCCGTATGGCGTCGTAAAACTGGGGACTGTCGCCGTACATGTGTCCCATGTCGTCGGTAAACTCCAGGTAGACCCAGGAAAGGTCCGGGCCCTCTTTACGGAGGTACCGCGCCGCCTCTGTGGACACGGCTTCATCGATGGCATGCATGAAGTTCCGGTCCGCCGTGTGCGGAAAACGGACCGTATCGTGTTCCAGTCCGTCATAGGAATAATCCAATTTGATGGCGCCGGCTTCGGGCAGGCCTTCACCGACGAGCTTGGTGCGGTTGTCCGTCCAGGATGAAAAGATAGCCGTCCTAATGCCCGGATCGGCTGTTTGTGCAATGCGGAAAATATTCCAGTAGTTGTAATTCGGCGCTTCGATGTCGTTGTCCCACACATTGTGCTTGTTGGCCCATACGCCGGTCAGCACATGGTTGTATCCCACAGCCGAGATGGTGGGCGATTGGCTGTATCCGTCTTTTTCACCCCCGACAAACGACCGGCTGTATCCGCCTGTGGCCGCAATCTCGTCCAGCGCGGGCGTCTCTACCTTTTCGATAACGTCGGCCGGTATGCCATCGAGGATAATGAAGACAGCCTTCTTTGGACTGTCTCCGGTATCCGCAGGCGCGCACCTTACCAGCAACAGACCTAACAACACATATCGAAGGAGGAGTGCACAGTGTGTGCGCAAAAATGAATGTAATTTGGGTGCGGTACGTGCCTGGATCATTGAATGACTAACCTTGACGTTTGTGTACACGACTTCCATAATGTTGGGTATTTTGGGATGGAATGGGCAGGCGCGGCCTTCTAATATAATAGCTTGCAAGTAACGTTCAACCCGAATCTGACGCAGATATTCGCTTGGCAAGGGGAAAGAATTGAAGAGTTGAATGGTTGAATAGTTGAACGACGTCGTGTAAACGATACGTGTTCGTTGTTATCGTGAAATTGCAGTGAATTTTTGAGCGGGTTCATAAGTATAGAGACGCAGCATGGGACGTCTCTATTTTTTTGCCTTGCGACTTCGCGACTTTCGTCAGGACTGGTTTGTTAGGATTACGAACTGCATGGGTCTGAGTTTTATCTTGACGAAGTGATGGGAGCTGTCTTCGTTCTTTAGCACGTGTAGTTTTCCTTTCCCGCCGTAGAGATAGCGGAAGACGCTACCCGGGGGGTTGAGTTGGCGGTCGACACAAATGTATTCTTCATCGTCCTGCGTGGTGGAGTCGTTGTAGACAATCAGCATTTCCTCGTCGAAGAGTATGCGTGAAAAGGCCACCATGCAATCGTGGCGAGCCGGCATTTCGAATGACTTGCCGTCGGTAGAGGATTGCCTCATGTACATCCTGCCGAACCTCAGGGCCGCGCTTTGCTTCCGGATTTCGGCGATGGTGGCGATTTCGCGGTAGATCCGGCTGTTGGGGTTCAACGCGTTCGTCGTCTCGTCGGAAAGGCTGAACATACATTCCCTGATGAAGGCGTCACTCTCGCCGGCGCCGCTGAAACCTTGTTCGGTGCCATAGTAGATGCAGGGGGTTCCCAAAGCGCAAAGCAGAAAGCCGACAGCTGCAATGATTTGTTCGGCGGTGGCGTCGAAACCGAAGCGCTTTTTGAACTCCTGTCCGACCTGGTCGTGGTTGTCCACGAAAGTGACGAGAAACTCACCGAACTGTCCACCGCGTTCCAGGGCAGAGCGGCGGAGCGACTCGTAGCGTTGGATAAGCTTGTGGGGAGTAGCGCGTCCAAGGATCACGTCCGCCAGCACGTGGTACAGGGGGAAGTCGAGCACGGAGTTGAGCCCGTAATAGATCGCAGTGTCGCCAACGAGGACGGACGTTTTCGGACCGATATAATGATCGTACATCTCATCCGGTCCGACGATCTCCCCGAACAGGAAGAAATCGCGTTTGCCCAGCTTGCACGCATATTCCCTTATCTGTGAACAGAAGAGGCTGATGTGTTTCTCGGGCATGTGCTTAACCGAGTCCAGGCGGAATCCGTCGATATCTGTTTCACGTATCCAATAGCAGTGGATACAGGTCATGACGTACTGTACATAGAGCGCTTCGGGCGATTCATCATTGCGGAAGGTTTTCAGACGGTGGAAATCGCCCTCGCGCGTTTCCGGGTACCGGTCGAAGTTTCGTATTTGTCCTTTACGCCAATACAGGTCGGGGTTTCGAAGTTCACCGGGCACGGGCTTGTCGTCGTACCGCCAGCCGCCGAAGGGAAAAACGGCCCCGTCGTAGTAGTAATAGTCATAGCCATCGGGGTAACTCCACACGTTTCCTGCATGATGGAGCACGATGTCGAGGATCACCCGCATGTCGCGTTGATGTGCAGCATCGACCAGTTCGGCAAGGTCTTCCATTGTGCCGAACCTTGGATCCACGCGTGTAAAATCGATGATGTCGTAGCCGTGATAGGATTCGGGATTGTTTTCAAACACCGGGCTTAGCCACAACGCTGTGCAGCCGAGGTTCTTTATGTAGTCGAGGTGTTGGGTAATACCCTTCAGGGTGCCACCGCACGTGGCATGGAGTTGGTCTGCAGTGCCGAACCCTTTTTGCTTTCCCCGCGTGGTGCGAGGGACGCGGCGGTGGTCGTCGTGAAACCGGTCGACCATAAGAAAGTAGATAAATTCCTCCCGCCATTCCCGGGTGCCATTCGACCAATATTTTTTACCTGGCTTTGGGGAGAGGTCAAGATCGTTGACGGAAAGTCTTCCTTGGGCCATGGATTGAGTCGGGGGTCTATTTTTTTACGATCACGCTGAGCACCCCAGCATCTGCAAGGAACAGCACAGACTCCGTAATGCCAAATGAATAGGGAGCCTTTCCTTTTCGGTTGTGCGTAATCATAGCAATGACACCCGCCTGCCTTTTTCGGGCCGCTTCGATGATCCCCCTGTCTTTGTCGTAGTGGTTGTAGACGAAGTGGTTAATGACCACCCCTGGTTTTTTGGGCTGCACGTCGAGCATGCGGCGTTCGATCGTTTCGCTATCCACAAAGTGGCCGGGCGTATTGATGAAGGCGAGGTCTATGCTCGTGTTCATGGCTACGGCAAGTTCCGTGACGAAATTAAGCGCATCCGATACGTTTTCTTCAAAGTCTGACGCAAACAGGATATGCTTGACACCGCCGGGATTGAAGTTTTTCTTGACCGAAAGCACGGGACACGACGCTGCCCGCATGACCTTTTGGGCTGTTGATCCGATAAATACGGGATCAGATTCGTCAGCGCCATGGGCTCCGATGATGACGAGATCGGCGTTGGTGGCCTGGGCATAGGATACGATTCGCTCGTGTGCTATCCCGGTCTTGACCTGGGTAACTACATTGAGGCCATGGAACATGGCATCGCGGCTAAGCTCTTCCAGCTGTTTATTGACTTCCACGATGCGGGATTCGACCTCAGGATGTTTTTTCCTGTTTTCTACAGTGAGTTTGCTCCAGTTTTCGGGGCCCTGGACCACGTGCAGCAGATGAATTCGGGCATACGACTTGAGAGCAAGAAAGGCGCCGGTGTACGCTGCGCTGCGAGAGTGATCCGAAAAATCTACAGGGATGACAATATTTTTCATGACAGCTCCTTTTTTTAACCGATATCAATTTCGCTAGTAGGCTATCGCGAGGAAATGAGTACGCGCAGGTTAGCGGATGATGTTGATCAGGTTTTTTGCCCTGATGTATAAGGCATGGTCAGGAGCTGAAAAAGTATATGAAAAAAGAATTCCTGAAAGTGGTATATTGAATTAACCCCGATCATTTACCAACAACCCAAACGTCAGCCACCCATGAAACAGACTATTAGGATTCTTAGGATGATAGGATGGAGAAGACCCTGGCACAACAATATATTCTTGGAAATGCCAATCGTATTAATCATTGAATCCTATGAATCCTAATTCAGACAATTGATGCGTGCGGCACAAGGATTGGAACTCCCGACGTAAGCGTTATATTTGCCTCCCGGGAATGTGGCATCCACGCACATTCTCTCAGTATAGAGTGGAATTCGGGGCGTAGCGCAGTCCGGTAGCGCACCTGGTTTGGGACCAGGGGGTCGCTGGTTCGAATCCAGTCGCCCCGACTTGGTATATAAGGAAAATTTCTACTTGATCGGCCTTGCGGAATTTTAGAAATGAGGTCCTTCCTTATTTTATCTGATCATTCCCACGTTCTTGCAGGCACCGCTACTCTGTGAACCTTCTTTTGAATCGTCCAAGCCGGGTACCCAACGGACATCATGTTACCGGGTTTAGGTTCCTTTCTAAAACGGTTACTAATGCGCTGCACGTCCTTCGAGAGTGTCTGAACCTGATAACCGCGGGACGCAACGGTAGCCAACGGCTCGTCCGCAAGCCATTTGTTGCTGATCTTCTGAACGGGTTTTGAGATGGGGCGACTGCCAGCTACTTTGGTTTGCGCAGAGGCAACAAAGGCGATCGTCGAAAAGAGGCTGACAAAAAAAATGTTCACGAGTGTCTTCATAACGGCGGCAAATTTGATCGAAATAAATTATACGATTCAAAGATGCCAGTTTGTTATGCGTTATCTCATGAGGTTAATCAGACGGTAGGTTGATTTTTGTCCACGGATTGTTCAGCCTTCTTTATGCTCCCCCTTCTTCAGAAAAAATAGGCTTATCGCGATCAGGAGGATCGCGCCTGGAATAATTAAGTGCTGAGGTCCCAGTGGCTCCCCCTGCATGCGTTGCTCCGCAAGTCCGGCGAGGTATGACACAACCAGCGTAGTGAGGATCGCCTCCCAAAGGATCACCTTAAGCTGAATGAAATTCCTGATCTCCAGCCATTTTGGAAAGTTGATTGGAAAGACGCGTTCTTCTTTAGTATTGAAAAGCGCGAATACTCCCACGGAAAAAACGAAGAATACGATCGCGATCAGGAAAAGGTCGACTGAACGAAGCAGGCTCACTGCCATCATCCCGACGACGTTATGTCCGTCGTCACCGAGGTAGGTGAACGTATGGATGAAGTCATACCCGCCGAGGACGGTCAGCACGATCCCGGATGTGAATACGATCAATGCAATAGTGCTGATGAGCACTCGTAGCAAACTAAACAGGTTTTTCACGTACTGCCTTTAGGTGGTGATTCGGGTGAGATGACCCAAGCGTCGCAAGCACCTTGGTGCTTCCTTTCCATCGGCCTCCCTAACTAAATTTACCAAGTTTTCTATAAAAGGAAGGATTTTTTTCGCTTTCGCTTCGGTTTCAACATGTAGCCCGCGGGGTGCAGAAGCGCCCCGCATTGGCGTTTGTTGCCGGAATGTTATACTTGCGCCATGGACGAAAACATCCATAAGCATCGGCCGCTTCTCATATCGCTTGCTTATAACATACTTGGCGACATTCAGGAGGCGGAAGACATTGTGCAGGACGCGTTTGCGACGTGGTATGAAAAGGAGCGCTCGGTGCAACACCCCAAGGCTTACCTGAGTCGCGTAGTCGTAAACAAATCCATCGACCGGCTGGAGGCCGCCCGGAAGGAGCGGGAGCTGTACAAAGGTCCGTGGCTTCCGGTACCCATCGTGAATGAGACGCCGGCGCCGGAGCGGAACACGCCGGACCTGTTGCCGTACGCCGTTCTAACACTCCTGGAAAAGTTGAATCCCATGGAGCGGGCAGTTTTCATACTGAGGGAAGCGTTCGATTATTCCTACCGTGAAATAGGGGACCTTTGTGGGCTGCCGGAAGATCACACGCGCCAACTGCTGCACCGGGCGCGGGAGAAAATCCAGCGGCCGCGTTCGCGCTTCCAGGCCGACCGTGCCCAACAGCAACGCCTTATCGAGGCCTTTCTGAATGCCTGTGAACGGAACGACGAAGAAGAACTGAAAAGGCTTCTTGCTGAAGATGTCTCGTTCTTCTCAGACGGTGGAGGCAAAGTCGCTGCAGCTGCGGTGCCTCTGTACGGTCACGATTCTGTGCTCAGGTTCTGGCTGCCGATCGTGAACCGGATCAAGGACAAAATTGAATCGAAGTTCGTAGACGTGAACGGAAGTCCCGGAACGCTATTCCTCAGCAAAGAGTCCGGCAAGATCGATACCATTTTCACAATCGACATTGAGGGCGATAAGATCAGGGCGATATATACGGTGCGGAACCCCGATAAAATTTTTTCAAAAACTGTCACAAAATCGTAGTGCAGGGGTCATATGGGCGAACTAAAAAGCTCATGTGACATGGAAACAAGATTTGCTCCTATCGAAAATCCCTCGGGGATCGCTATGAAGATGGCTTACCAGTTTTCAAAGAAGCAGTTCGGAAAGGTGTTGACGCCGCTCAAGGTGATCTATGCGCGGTTGCCGGTCAGCTTCGCGCGATTCACGCAAAAGCTTCCACAACTGGAACAAAGCTACAAGCTGCCAAAACACCTGGCCCTGTTGATCCGCGCCCATGTGGCGCAATTGAATACATGCCACTTTTGTATCGACATTGGTAAGGCTGAGGCGATGAAACACTACCCGGAACACTATGACAAATTGCTGGAAGTGAGCCGCTTCCGTGAATCGCCGATGTTTTCAGAAGAGGAACGTGCAGCCCTCCAATTTGCGGAAGAGCTCACGTTGAACAAAAGGATATCGGATGAAACCTTCGAATGGGTGAGACAGTATTTCACAGAACGTCAGATCGTTGAAATGGCCTGGGCCGTAACCCACGAGCACATTTACAATCTGATGAATGGCGCGTTTAACATCGGATCCGATGGCTTGTGCCAGATTCCTGCCGACAAGTCCGCAGAAAATCGCGAGCCCGTGCCCGCCGAAAACCGTTGAGAAGACGGATTAAACGACTTTTTTATTCCGGATTGACGACATCGCTCAGGGCCCGTGTGGCCCTGCTTTTTTAGTTGCGGAAATTTGACACGCTCGGCAGACGTTTTTTTCTGGCTGTATGCGAAACAAAATCGCGTTCAGCTGCGGAACCATCGGCCGTTTTTTTTCGTAGAAAAAGAAGCTCCCGGCACGTTGGTGCGCAAGCTTGTACCACCCAATGCGATGATGACAAAAGTTGTTGTACACCCCGACTACCGGCACTTGGAAGACTATGTGCGCGATATCCCGTTGCGATTTCATTCGTTGGGGAAAATAATTCACAAGGATAGAAACGTACTCCGTCGCGACGAGATGGCAGATACCGCATTGGTTATCAAGTCGTATGGACGCATCTACTTACCCAACCGCATCCGGTACACATACTTCTATCCGTCAAAAGCCCAACGCGCATTCGACTATGCCGGTGTCCTTCTCGAGAACGGATTTCGTACCCCCCGACCCATAGCCTATATCGAATGCTTTTCTCGCGGCATACTCACCGACAGTTTTTTTATAAGCGAGTACACCGACTTTCAGCCGCTGAAGACTATTCGCAAGCTTACTTCCGACGAGCAAACGACGTTGCTCGAAGACCTGGCAACGTTTACGTATCGGCTACATCAATCGCAGATCTACCATGGCGACTATTCCATAGGGAACATCCTGTACAAAAAGATTGGCGGACGCTTCGAATTTTCGCTCGTTGATAACAACCGAATGAAATTCGGGCCGGTCAATTTTCATCGAGGTATCCGCACGATGGGCAGATTAGGCCTGCCTGCCGAGCATCTTGTCGCGATTGGAAAAATGTACGGACGCCTCTGGAATGTTGACGAGATCGTCGTCATGGAACGCCTGTTTCATTACCAAAAGTCGCAACGCGACTCCTACCTGCTCAAACAATCCGGCAAGCTCCTCCTGCGCAAGCTCAACCCCGCCTAGAGCAGGTTGCGCCAGCAACCCTTTAACCCTATATTAGCCAGCAGTACCTTGGCAAACTTATCACTGCCTTTTACTCATGGCACACACGAACATCAACACACCAACACGTCAACCTGCCGGCGTGCCGGACGACATGGAAAATCAAGCGAACGTTACGCCGGCAGGCCGGCATTTCAACACATTTTCGGACGTTCATCTCCTCCCGGTAACCCCACTCCGTGCCGGCGCTTTATCATGCCTCTACGAACACGGAAATCTCCGGCAGATCACCTTAGGAAACACCGAAGTATTCACGATGCTGTACAGCGCGCTCCGCGACGAAACCTGGGCAACGCTCCCGTATGATATCCGTGATGAAAAGATAGAGCAGTTCGAGGGCGGCTTTCGGATCAGCTATACGGCCGAGTATAAGCATAAGGGGAGGCAGGTCTATACGGCAGACATTTTCCTGGAAGGAAAGCCGGACAATACGATCAGCATGGAAATGCGCGGGCGTGCCCTGGCGTCATTTCGCAGAAATCGCATAGGCCTTTGTACGCTTCACAGCTTATGGTCCAAAGGCGCTGAGGTGGACGTCATGGCTGACGATGGTTCAACAACCCGGTATGCGTTTCCGCAGACGATCAGTCCGCACCAGGTGATGATGAACATCCGGCGCCTGAATTATGCGCACCAAGGCATCAGGGTGGAATGTGCCTTTGAAGGAGACATCTTTGAAACGGAAGACCAGCGCAACTGGGGAGACGCGTCATTTAAGACCTATAGCACGCCGGTTTCGATTCCAATCCCCGTCGATGTGAATCCGGGTGATGCGGTGTACAATAAAGTTACAGTCAAGGTCACTGGCACTGCTGTATTTGCAAAGCGAGATGAAGAAGAAAAAACTTTTCCATTTCCGGCGATGGGCTATGAAAAGCATTACGGAGCGCCGTTGACGGATGATGAAGTTGAAAAGTTGAAAGGCGTTCCGTTTGATCATTACCGGGTTGAATTGGATTTGTCGGGTGTGGGTTGGAAAAATCGCCTTGATGAAGCTGCACATGAGGCGGCGTTACTGGGCACGCGACTGGAGGCGGTTGTGTTTTTTGATACCATGGAGGCTGATGAACTCGACGCGGTTGCCCAGGCGTTGGCGGGGAAGGGGAGGCTTGTTTCCCACGTGCTTCCTCTTGCCATTGGGTATTTGGCCACGCCTCTTCGTTTGCTTGAACAGTTTTATCCCTTGATCAAAAAGTTGGTACCGGATGTCCTGGTGGGATATGGCAGCAACACATACTTCACCGAAGTCAATCGCGAAAGGCCTGAAGGCGACTTGTACGACTTTGTGAGCTTTCCTTTCTTTCCACAGGCACATGCTTCCGATACGCGGACGATCATTGAGAATTTGCAGACGGGTCCGGACGTCATCGCCACGATACGAAGCTTTACCGACAAACCCATATTTGTCTCACCGCTGACGCTCGCTCCAAGAGGTAACGACGTTGATCCCAGGCAACACACGCGCTTTGCCGCGGATTGGATGTTGCAGTGTATTGCTTCGTTTGGAGGAGCCGCGCGTATTACGTTGGAGAAGGCGACGGGGCCGCGGGGGTTGTTGGCGGAGGGGAAGGCTTCGCCGTTGTTTGAAGGGTTGGAGAGGTTGCGGGCGATTGACGTGGAAAGAATAGTGCGTAGCGCTGATGGCAGCGTGATGTTTCAGGGGCGCAAGGGCGACTGGAAGCTTACGTGAATCCTGGCGCCTCTAAGTTTCTGCTGGAAAATCCTACGCGTGAGTTTGTAGCATACGTCATTGGGGGCGGTGCCTTAGGGACACAATGTCTGTAGGAGAGTCGGTCAAGGTTGTTTGTAAGAATTGGGTTATGGCAGGGAGGGGGCGTCCCATAGGGACGCAATGTTTGTAGAAGGATTGGTCATGGTAAGACAGCGTCCCGTAGGGACGCAATGTTTGTCTCTTTTGATTGGAACGATTGTTAATGCCGGGTTTAACATTTCGTCCCTACGGGACGATTTTACTCCTATTCCCGCTCTTTCTACAAACATTCGGTCCCTACGGGACCGTGAGTTGGCTGAAAAAAGATGCAGATGCAGCGTAGCTGTACCACAAAATATTTTATTGGAATCCACGTGGTTCAACTGGAATGGCTGTCTGCGGGCTCCGCATCCCGTTAGGGATGCAATGTTTGTAGAGAGATGTATCGGTGGAAAACGCGCGTCCCGTAGGGACGCAATGTTTGTTTCGTCTAGGAAGGTTTGAGGCTAAACCAATGCCGAAAAGGACCTTGTTGTTCCGACACGAGCGCTGTTTACAATATCGGGTGAAAGATGTAACGAGGGTCATAATTTACTCCGAACTCTTCCAACAAATTGATATATTCTTCGATAAATGTGGTCTTCTTGTGATGCTCCTTTTGGTTCATAATATATTGGTACACCTTGTCAATCTGGCTTCTGCTGTATGAAAATGCGCCATAGCTGTCCTGCCAGGTGAATCGGCCTCTAACAAACTTGTTTTTGTTTATCCATTCCGAGGAATCTCCCTTAGTGACCTGCATCAAATCGGATATTGACTGGGTGGGATGAAGACCTACAAATACGTGGAGATGGTCCGGCATGCCGTTGATTGCAATCATTTTATGTTTGTGATTTTGAACTATGCCGGTGATGTACATCTTTAGTTCCTCTTCCCATTCCGGAGAAATTAGACAGAATCGATTCTGTACGGCAAAAACAAATTGGACGTACAGTTGGGTGTACGTGTTGGGCATAAGTGGATCTTTTTTTGGTTTGTGAATCAAAATTATATGATAAAGACAAATATTGCAAATAGCCTATGCGTTATAACGAGGCCGCCTTGTTGTATATTGATTTTGCCGGTTGGGGTGTTCCTTTATTGCCTGGATAACAAACATTTCGTCCCTACGGGACGATTTTACTCCTATTGCCGCTCTTTCTACAAACATTCGGTCCCTACGGGACCGTGAGTTGGTTGAAAAAAGATGCAGATGCAGATGTAGATGCAGAGGCAGGGCGGTGTTCAACAAAGGGTTTGATGGAATCGCACGACGAACACGGAATGGCTATCGGCGCGTTCCGCATCCCGTTAGGGATGCCATGTTTGTAGAAACCGGATTGGATTGGCGTGGAGGGGCGTCCCATAGGGACGCAATGTTTGTAGAAGGATCGGTCAAGGTGAGACAGCGTCCCGTAGGGACGCAATGTTTGTCTCTTTTGATTGGAACGATTTGTTAATACCGGGCTTAACATTTCGTCCCTACGGGACGATTTTACTCCTATTCCCGCTCTTTCTACAAACATTCGGTCCCGACGGGACCGTGAGTTGCCTACCAAGAAGAGTTGCAGAGGCAGATGCAGGGGCAGGGCGGTGTTCAACGAAGGGTTTCATGGAATCGCACGACGAACGCGGAATGGCTATACACGTGCTCCGCATCCCATTAGGGATGCCATGTTTGTATAAACCGGATTGGATTGGCGTGGAGGGGCGTCCCATAGGGACGCAATGTTTGTAGAAGGATCGGTCAAGGTGAGACAGCGTCCCATAGTGACGCAATGTTTTTCCTTTCACTAGAATGGAAGGCTACTGATGTAGCCCACAATCGCAATTCTCTGCACCTTTCAAGCAGACTTTGGACAACTACGATTTTCTCGCGATCCGGCAGGGACTCGAACCCCGAACCGTCAGCTTAGAAGGCTGATGCTCTATCCAGTTGAGCTACCGGACCAAATATTATCAATTGCTGTGGCTCCGATACATCGCAAGGAGCATCTTCGACACAGCTTCGTAACGT
>DASVCT010000034.1:0-8376 GCA_036381475.1 Cyclobacteriaceae bacterium | reverse complement strand
TATCAGGGATTCCGCCCTGGGTGCAGATGTACTTCGATCGGATACACGAACGTACAGGCAAACGTATCCGAGAGGTCTTCCCCAAATTTTCCATGTTCGTATACGGCGGCGTCAACTTCGAACCGTATCGGGCAAAACTATTCGATACCATAGGAGGGCCCGTTGACTCGATTGAAACGTATCCGGCGTCGGAAGGCTTCCTTGCGTATCAGGATTCGCAACGTGATGAAGGACTATTACTTCTCCTTAACAGTGGTATCTTCTTCGAGTTCATACCGCTCGATCAATACCACAGCGATAATCCTACGCGACTGTCCATCGAGGAAGTGGAATTGGGTCGCCAGTATGCCGTCGTCATCAACAGCAACGCAGGCCTGTGGGGATACTCTATTGGCGACACCGTCCGTTTCGTTTCAAAGAATCCGTATCGGGTACGTGTTACCGGCCGCATCAAGCACTTCATTTCGGCTTTTGGTGAACACGTCATCGGCGAAGAGATCGAGAAGGCCATGCAAAATGCGATTGAAAAGTTCCCCTCTGTTTCGGTTATCGAGTACACGGTTGCCCCGCAGGTTACGCCAGCTGAAGGACTTCCGCATCACGAGTGGCTGGTCGAATTCGCCACGCCACCTCCGGATCCAGAGTCTTTTGCGCTGGAGCTTGACAATCAATTGCGTGAACTGAACACCTACTATGACGACCTCATTAGCGGAAGCATACTCCGCACGCTCAGGCTTGTGCAACTGCCCAGGAATGCTTTTATTGATTACATGCGAGCGAAGGGTAAGCTGGGTGGTCAGAACAAGGTGCCGCGCTTGTCCAACGACAGGACTATCGCCGACGAACTCTTGAAGACAGTAACTTTTTGAGCGCCTCCATGAACACTCCGGAAATACACGAGCAGAGTACGCAGAGGAAACGGATCGCTATCCTGGGATCTACCGGATCCATCGGCACACAGGCGCTCGAAGTCATTGGACTGCACGAAGAACACTTCCAGGTTGAGGTGCTTACAGCCAATCAAAGCGCTGACCTGCTGATCCAGCAGGCGGCCAGGTTCAGACCCAACGCGGTGGTCATTGCAGATCCTGACCTCGCGGCCCCCGTGAAATCGTCCCTGGAACCACTTCACATTAAAGTATACTCCGGAGAGGCTGCTGTCGCATCCATTGTCGAAATGGGAACCATCGACCTGGTTGTTACGGCACTTGTGGGGTACAGCGGACTGCTACCCACGCTGAGAGCGATCGAGGCTGGCAAGACCATAGCGCTGGCCAACAAGGAAACGCTGGTGGTGGCCGGCGATCTGGTTACCCGCCTTGCACGGGAAAGAGGGGTCAATATCCTCCCGGTCGACTCGGAACATTCCGCGATATTCCAGTGCATCATTGGTGAGTTCCACAACCCCATCGAGAAGGTGATCCTGACAGCATCAGGCGGTCCTTTTCGGGGCAAAACCCGCGAGGAACTAGCCGGCGTGACGTGTGCGGAAGCGCTGAGACATCCCAACTGGAACATGGGTTCCAAAGTAACGATCGACTCGGCCACCTTGATGAACAAGGGTCTTGAGGCTATCGAGGCCAAATGGCTTTTCGGCCTCCAGCCGTCGCAGGTAGAAGTGGTCGTACATCCCCAGTCTATTATCCATTCCATGGTTCAGTTCGAGGATGGATCGATCAAGGCACAAATGGGAGTCCCTGATATGCGGCTGCCGATCCAGTTCGCCTTGGCCTATCCGACGCGGTTAAAAGCGGATTTTCCCCGTTTTGATATCGCGCGCTACCCGTCCCTGACATTTGAACGACCGGATACGAAAACTTTCCGTAATCTTGCATTGGCTTTTGAAGCCCTTAATCGTGGCGGCAACATGCCCTGTGTCCTCAACGCGGCCAATGAAGTGGCTGTTAGGTCTTTCCTGGAACAAAAGATCGGTTTCCTGCGAATGCCGGAGGTTGTGGAACAATGTTTGACGAAAATGGATTATATCAAAAATCCGGGCTTTGAGGACTACATGGAGACCGATAGGCAGACGCGGATCAAAGCTCTAGAATTGATTAACTGATGGATATATTGATTTCGGTAGGCCAGCTCTTGCTGAGCCTCTCTTTCCTGGTGGCGGTACACGAGCTGGGGCACTTGCTTGCTGCAAAGTTCTTTGGCATGCGGGTGGAACAGTTTTCTATCGGGTTCCCGCCCAAGCTTTGGTCGTTCAGAAAAGGTGAAACGGAATACGCCGTGAGCGCAATTCCGTTGGGAGGGTATGTGAAGATTTCCGGGATGATCGACGAATCGCTCGACACCGAAGCCATGAAAGAGCCGCCCAAACCTTATGAGTTCCGGAGCAAACCTGCCTGGCAGCGTCTGATCGTTATGCTTGGCGGTATTGCTGTAAATGTGGTCGTCGGTATTCTTATCTTCATCTGCCTTACTTATTTCATGGGCGACCTCTATTTCTCGAAGGATGAGATTAACCGTGCCGGGAAGGTGGAGATAGGGCCGCTTGCCAAGGACCTGGGCTTTCAGGATGGCGACAAGATTGTAAAGATCAATGGCAAGGATTTTTACGACTATTTCGATGTCCTCAGACCGGATAACCTGATTGCTTCCAACGCCTCCTTTACGGTTGACCGCGGTGGACAACTGGTGGAAATTCCGGTACCCGATGACTTTATCGAAAGACTCAAAAAGGATGCGGAGTTTATCCGCTTTCGTCTGCCGGCGGAAGTGGGTCACATCAAGCCGGGTTCCATAGCCGATAAAGTAGGCCTTCAGGAGGGTGACCGCATTATCGAAGTGCAGGGACAAAAGATCGAGTACTGGGACGATGTACCGCGTGCCATCAAGGAATCTGAAGGCAAGGATAATAATAAAGTATCATTCGCCGTGATGCGCGACGGCCAGTTACTTCGTTTTGAAGAGGAGTTTGACGCCGATCGCGTGATCGGGTTTAGCCCGAAAGCCCAGGTTGTAGTTAATTACAGCATTATTCAATCGATTGGCGTCGGCACGCGCGAAGCTTTCACTACGCTGTACACGCAGATCATGGCATTTGGAAAAATTTTGCGCGGTGAAATCTCGTTCCAGAAAAATATTTCTGGACCTATAGGAATGGCCCAGTTCTACGGCCCTAAATGGGAGTGGCCCCGGTTCTGGACCATCACCGGTTTGCTGTCGCTCGTTCTTGCTTTCATGAACCTGTTGCCCATCCCCGCACTCGACGGGGGTCACGTCATGTTCCTCACGTTCGAAATGGTATCCGGCCGGAAGCCATCCGACAAATTCCTGGAAACCGCGCAAAAGGTCGGGATGGTCTTTCTCCTGGCCCTGATGGTCTTCATCTTTGCGAATGATATCATTAAGATATTTACGGTCAACTGAGAAAGGGTTGGTCACAGTCTTTTCACCACAGAGTCGCTCACTTCCGGATAATCTCAAACTCCACGCGGCGATTCAGCCGCCTATCTGCTTCTGTCTTTTCTTCAACGATGGGCATTGAACTTCCGTAACCCTGGGCTTCGATGCGGTCGGGATCGATCTTGAAGGTGTAAGTAAGGTATGCCTTGATGGCATCCGCGCGCGCCTGTGATAGCCGCAAGTTCGATTCGCGGTTGCCTTGTGAATCGGTGTGCCCGGAGATCTTTATGTTGAAGTTTGGATTGTCGATCATGAAGTTTGCCACCTTTGCCAGGTCACTCTTCATTTCGGGCAGAATGTTTGCCTTTCCGTTTTCGAATTCGAGCGATTGAAATGCGATCTTGCTTTCTATGGGTTCTGCTTCACGGTGCATTTCACGGTCGCCGTCCATAAAGAATAATTCTTCGATCCGGAAAAAGTCGTCCCCCTGTATGATGAGCAGGTAATTGCGTTTGTTGATCAAACGGAAATCGAATGAACCGTCCGGTCGGAGGAACTTCGGTTCTACTTCAACCCCTTTGTCAAGGTCGATCACCGTGACAATACCCCGCATGGGCTCTTTGGTCCGGGCGTTCACAAGGGACCCTTTGAGCTTGGCAACAGCTTCGGGTTGTGCACCCATCGGTACCGGGAAGGAGTAGATGTCGAGATTTTCAATATCGTCGCTTGTCGATCGCGCGTAAAAGAGGTCCTTCGATTCGGAGTCGATCGTGAAATAGTATTCGCTGCCCGCGCCGTTGACGAGCGGCCCGACGTTGAGCGGTTCGCTCCATCCCGAACCCACGCGATATGCCTTGTAAATATCGAAGTCACCAAAGTTCAGCGGTTGACCGTTGGAGCTGAAATACAAGACGTTGAACTTGTGGTGGAAAAAGGGGCTCACCTCAAACCCCTGGGTATTGATAATGGGTCCCGCGTTTACTGCCTCCTGCCATTCCCCATCCGGGCCGCGGACGGAATAGTAGATATCCGAAAGGCCGAAACCGCCCAATCGGTCGGATGCAAAGAACAATGTGTCGCCACTATGTGACAATGAGGGATGCGAGTCCCATGCCGTCGAGTTGACTTTTGGTCCGAGGTTTCTCGTGTTCCCCCAGGTCCCGTCTGAGAGGAGGTGCGACACAAACAGGTCGCAGTTACCTTCAGAGTCCGGCGAATTACAGCGTGCAAAGAACAGCGACTTACCGTCGTTGCTGAGACAGGCCGATCCCTCGTTGTAAATCGTGTTTATGGTGGAGAATTCATGGGCTTCGGACCAATAATCGCCCGATCGTACCGTATAAAAAAGATCTTCGTCATACCCCTGCCCGGTGTACTGGGTGTTCCGATTTCGCTTTGATGTGAACAGCAGGACTGTATCGATAGGACCAATAGTCGGGCCGTAATCCGCCTTTGGCGAGTTAACCCATTCGCCAATGTTCAGGAGGACACCTTGCGGCGGCCGAAGGGTGTCAATTTCCTTCCGATATTGGACAAGTTCATAGTAATAGTCGAGGGGAACGAAATAATCGCGTTCGTTCACCGTGAGCGAGTCCAACTCCTGAACAATTTGCTCGCGGTTCGGCTGTCGGTGGTGTTTGAGCGCGAGTTTGTAGAGGAGAATGGCCTCCCCGGGCGGTCCCAGTTTCTCGGAAAGTCGTGCGAGTTTCCATATCATCCGCGTATCCGTGACGAAATTGTCGATGCCAAACTTTCGTACGTACGCCCGAAGTGCGCCATACGTTTTGACGCTGTCGCCTGCGGCCTCTAACCGACGGATTGTGTTACGTTCTCCTTCGTTGTAATAGCGTTTGATCCGGTTGACATTCGGAAAATCAAAAATGTCAGATTGACTGTAATTTGTCAGACTATCATCAAGCTGAACCAGCCCCCCTTTCTTGTAATTTGTTTTTGGTCTTTGTGCAGTCAGGGGGGTTATGGCCAGCAGGTAAAATCCCGCTATACAGATTAAAAAGTAAGGTTTCACGAGCCTGCGTTTGGTAAAAAGTCCGGCCGCCAATAATAAAGTTGGCACAATTTTGCTTCTTTTACAACTCTGTTGGCATTACTATTGTCACTAAGACGGTCAAGTCATACGCAGATCGATTTGCGGGTATGTGTGCCAAAGTGGCAACCTGGCTTATGTATAAGACTTTTCCCATTCAACTTGTGCAGGACGATTCGGATGATTTGATCCAGATGATCAACCCCGAACAGGAGTCAGATCTCAGACCAGAAGATCTCCCTGAGGAGTTGTCCATTCTTCCCATAAAAAATACGGTGCTTTTTCCCGGCGTGGTCTTGCCGATTACAGTCGGACGACAGAAGTCGATTCGTCTCGTAAAGAAAGCATATCAGGGCAACCGCATCATCGGCGTTGTTGCGCAAAAGAATTCCCAGGCCGAAGAGCCTCTCACGGAGGATCTTTACCGTGTGGGAACTGTAGCGCGCATCATCAAGATGCTGGTGTTGCCTGACGGAAACACAACCATCATCATTCAGGGTAAAAATCGTTTTAACATCAACGATTTCCTCAAGGAAGACCCTTTCCTGACGGCCCGCGTTAACCTGCTTCCTGAGCGGGCTATCAACATGAACAGCCGTGAGATCAAGGCACTGATACAATCGCTGAAGGAAGCGGCATCCAAGATACTCAGGCTCAATCCCGAAATTCCGCAGGAGGCCCAGGTGGCGCTGGACAACATTCAGAGCATGCCTTTCCTGATTCACTTCCTCGCCTCCAATCTCAATGTTGATGTGGTCGACAAGCAAAAGATTCTCGAGACGGAGAACCTGGTGGAGCGTGGCACGGTGCTGTTGCAGTACATGTCCCGTGAAATCCAGATGCTGGAGATCAAGCAGGAAATTCAGAAGAAGGTTCATACCGATATCGACCAGCAGCAACGCGACTATTTCCTTCGTCAGCAGATCAAGGTGTTGCAGGACGAGCTGGGCTTTGACGGTCCGGACAAGGAAGTCGAGAACCTGCGCAAAAAGGGAGAGTCCAAGAAATGGTCGAAGGAAGTAAATGAGCATTTCAATCGCGAGCTCGACAAGCTGCTCCGGATCAATCCCGCTGCGGCCGAATATCCGGTGGCCATGAACTACGCCGAGTTCCTTCTCGACCTTCCCTGGGGTGAATACTCGACGGACAATTTCGACCTGAAACGTGCGCGCAAGATCCTCGACGCGGATCACTTCGGACTGGAAAAAGTAAAAAACAGGATCCTGGAATACCTTGCTGTACTGAAGCTCAAGCAAGATATGAAGGGGCCGATCCTCTGTTTGTACGGCCCGCCGGGCGTTGGCAAAACATCACTGGGCAAGTCCATCGCCAAGGCGCTGGATCGCAAGTACGTGCGCATGTCGTTGGGTGGTGTTCATGACGAGGCCGAAATCCGCGGGCACAGGAAGACCTACGTGGGCGCCATGCCGGGCAAGATCCTGCAAAACATCAGAAAGGCGCGTACGTCCAATCCCGTGTTCATCCTCGATGAGATCGACAAGGTGAGGGCCGACTTTCGCGGCGATCCTTCATCGGCGCTGCTGGAAGTTTTGGACCCCGAACAGAATAACGCGTTTACCGACAACTTCCTGGAAGTTGAATATGACCTTTCGAAAGTATTATTCATAGCAACGGCGAACACGCTGGATTCGATACACCCTGCACTCCGCGATCGCATGGAGATCATCGAGATCACTGGATATACGCAGGAGGAGAAGGTTGAGATAGCGATGCGGCATCTGGTCCCGAAGCAGTTGAAAGAACATGGCCTCAAATCCTCACAGGTGAAATTCACCCGCAAGCTTATTGCGAAAGTGATCGAGAGCTATACCCGCGAGTCGGGCGTCCGTAACCTCGAACGAAAGATCGGAGCGCTTGCGCGGCACGTCGCTAAGTCGGTGGCCATGGAGGAAGGCTATGATCCGGTAATCTCCGAAGAGACGCTGCGCAAGGTACTCGGTGTCGAGGTGTTCAACGAAGAACTCTACCAGGGAAATGAAACGGCGGGCGTTGTCACGGGGCTCGCCTGGACTCAAACCGGGGGTGAAATACTGTTCGTCGAATCCAGCTTAAGCCGTGGCAAAGGTAACCTTACGATCTCCGGTCAGTTGGGCGATGTCATGAAAGAGTCCGCCATGGCGGCGTTGTCGTACGTGAAGTCAAATGCCGAACCGCTCGGCATCGACCACCGCGTCTTTCAGCAATACGATCTTCATATACATGTTCCTGCCGGAGCTGTTCCGAAGGATGGCCCTTCGGCAGGCATCACGATGTTCACTTCGCTGGCCTCGATTTACACACAACGAAAAGTGAAATCGAGGCTGGCCATGACAGGTGAGATCACCCTTCGCGGAAAGGTGCTGCCGGTAGGCGGTGTCAAGGAAAAAATCCTGGCTGCCCGACGCAGCGGTATCCGCGAAATCATTTTAAGTGTGAAAAATAAGAGTGATGTCGGCGAGATCGAGAGTCACTATCTCAAGGGATTAACTTTTCACTATGTCGATACCGTCGACGAGGTCCTGAAAGTGGCGCTGTTGAAGGAAAAGGTGAAGAACCCGCTGAAGTTCACATTCGCGGAAGATAAGAAACTTAATCGCGTCAACGACAATTGAACGCGGCGGCTCCGGCACGATAAATCAGACAGGCGTGGGCAACAATCTCCTGGTGTATGTGCTTTGTATCGCTTCGGTTGCCGCGCATGCCCAGACGAGTGGGAGTCCTTCCTTCACTTTTGTTGACGTTCCAGGAAATGCCCGCCTTGCCGGACTGGGCGGGGTGAACGTTTCGTTAGCCGACCGTGATGTTAACTTCTTCTTTTCCAATCCGGCACTTGCCGGTGACAGCCTTGCGGGGTGGGGTTCGGCGGGTTATCGTTTTTTTGCAGCGGGCATGGGTCAGTCGACCGTTGCCTATTCCGGCCGTTTCAATAGGATCGGTACGCTACAGTTCGGTATCCAGCACATGGACTATGGTACACT
>DASVCT010000033.1:0-44819 GCA_036381475.1 Cyclobacteriaceae bacterium | reverse complement strand
ATTATTAACCTAAACGTGAGCGCTGTAGAGGGAGGGCTCGAACCTCCACGGAGCGGTTAGGTCGCCAATGGCTGGACTTTATCCCGTGCTCTCCACCCTCGAGACCGGAGGGCTTGTCTGCCAATTCCAACACCCTACAGTATGTTATGCGTGTGTGTGTGATTGAAATTTCTTAACAAAACAACGGCTATCAGCTCACTGGAGCAATAAATCTTGTAAAATTTTATACATTTTTTAAAACGATTGCCTAATTTTGATTTTTTTACAATCGGGCAAATCGTCATGGCTGAAAATTACAAAGTTGACAATACGGATTTGAGGATTCTTGAGATCCTCATGCAGGATGCGAAGAAACCGTACACGGAAGTCGCAAAGAAAGTATTTGTATCAGGGGGTACGGTTCACGTGCGGATGAACAAAATGGAAAGTGCCGGCATCGTTGAAAAGACAACCCTGAAGGTGAATTATTCCAAGCTGGGATATGATATCACCGCCTTTATCGGGATCTTCCTCGAGAAGAGCGCACTGTACGATGGGGTACTGGCCGCCCTTAAAAGCATTCCTGAAGTCACGAATATCCACTATACCACGGGAAACTACAGCATGTTCGTCAGGATCCACTGCCGAGACACCAATCACCTCAAGGAGGTCCTCCACGACAAGATCCAGCAGGTCGAAGGCATCGAACGTACCGAAACCATGATTTCGCTGGAAGAAAGCCTTGATCGCAACCTGAACCTCGTCAAGGAATAGCCTTAAACTCCTTTTTAACGGCCTAAACAAAATACCGCCGCCAGAACTATAATTCGGGCATTTTGTTTTAGATTTGTACGTTATTTAAACTTAGTCTAAATAGGCTGCATGAGTAAGGATATCATAGAGGAATTTACCTCAAAGGAGTATGAGCACGGGTGGACGACCAACATCGAAATGGACTCCGCCCCGAAGGGCTTGAATGAGGATATCATCCGATTCATATCCGCTAAGAAAAATGAGCCCGATTGGTTGCTCGAGTGGCGGTTGAAGGCATACAGGCAATGGACCCGGATGAAGGAACCGACCTGGCCGAATGTAACCTATCCGCCCATCGACTACCAGGACATCATCTACTATGCGGCCCCCAAGCAGAAGGCCAAGCCGGAAAACCTGGAGGATGTAGACCCCGAGTTGCTCAAGACGTTCGAAAAGCTTGGGATTTCGCTGGTAGAACAAAAGCGGCTTACCGGTGTTGCGGTAGATGCCGTTATGGATAGCGTATCGGTGGCCACCACCTTCAAGGAAACACTTGCCGAACTGGGCATCATTTTCTGTTCTTTCAGCGAAGCCGTTCAGAAACACCCCGACCTGGTACGTAAGTATATGGGGTCCGTAGTACCCGCTGGCGACAACTATTTCGCCGCACTCAACTCAGCCGTTTTCACCGACGGCTCGTTTTGCTACATTCCAAAGGGCGTTCGTTGCCCCATGGAACTCTCTACCTACTTCCGTATCAATGCAGCCAACACGGGGCAATTCGAACGCACGCTCATCGTAGCAGACGAGGGAGCGTACGTCAGCTACCTCGAAGGGTGTACGGCACCCATGCGCGATGAGAACCAGCTCCACGCCGCGGTGGTCGAGATTTACGCGATGAAAAACGCGCAGGTAAAATACTCGACGGTACAAAACTGGTATCCCGGCGACAAGGATGGAAAGGGCGGCATCTACAATTTTGTAACGAAACGGGGACTCTGCGCCGGCGATCATTCGAAGATCTCCTGGACGCAGGTGGAAACCGGCTCCGCCATCACATGGAAGTATCCGTCGTGCATCCTGAAAGGCGATTACTCTTCAGGAGAGTTTTACTCCGTAGCCGTCACCAATAACTACCAGCAAGCCGACACCGGCACGAAGATGATTCACATCGGAAAGGGTACCCGTTCAAGGATTGTGTCGAAGGGTATTTCGGCGGGTTACTCGCAAAACAGCTATCGTGGCCAGGTGCACGTACTCCGCCGTGCAGAAGACGCGCGAAACTTTTCGCAATGCGACTCACTGCTGATGGGTGACAAGTGCGGTGCCCATACCTTCCCGTACATCGACGTAGATAACAATACCGCCCGCATCGAACACGAAGCCACAACCTCCAAGATTGGGGAAGACCAGATATTTTATTGCCAGCAGCGTGGAATCGACGAAGAATCGGCGGTGGCGCTCATCGTGAATGGCTACGCCCGCGAAGTGCTTAAACAACTGCCGATGGAGTTTGCCGTCGAGGCGCAAAAACTCCTGGCGCTCACGCTCGAGGGAAGTGTCGGCTAGAGAACCGCGAAGAGGCCCCTTGCAGCGACAACCGTTTGTTGAACCGTAATCATCAAATTGCGACATGCTATCCATTAAAAATCTTTGTGCGAAAATCGGGGACAACCAAATCCTGAACGGAATAGATCTCGAAGTAAAACCCGGGGAGGTTCACGCCATCATGGGCCCCAACGGCTCGGGCAAGAGTACATTGGCGTCTGTGCTGGCGGGCCGGGAAGAATTCGAGGTCACCGCCGGGTCCGTCGAGTTTCTCGGCAAGAACCTCCTGGAACTGTCTCCCGATGAACGCGCACGCGAGGGGATTTTCATGGCGTTTCAGTACCCGGTGGAAATACCGGGTGTCAGCACCATCAACTTCATGAAGACCGCGGTAAACCAGGTCCGCTCGCATCGTGGCCTTCCGCCTCTCGACGCAGTCTCGTTTCTTGGGTTGATGAAGGAGAAAATGCAGCTGGTTGAGATCGATCAGTCGCTGCTGAACCGATCGCTAAACGAAGGTTTTTCCGGTGGAGAAAAAAAACGCAACGAGATATTCCAGCTCGCCATGCTTGACCCGCGTCTCGCCATTCTGGATGAGACGGATTCAGGTCTCGACATCGACGCATTGCGCATCGTAGCGGATGGCGTCAACAAGCTCAAAACCAAAGACAAGAGCATCATCGTCGTCACACACTACCAGCGTTTGCTGGAATATATCATACCCGACTTTGTCCATGTGCTCTACAAGGGAAAGATCGTGAAGTCGGGCGGAAAAGAACTGGCCGTTGAACTCGAAGCCAAAGGCTACGATTGGGTAAAGGATAGTGTCGCAGCCTGAATTCATTGTAAGACATGACAACAAATACTGCAGATATCAATCCGACACTCCTTGGTGTGTTTCCTGGCGCCATTGATGCGATACCCGCGCTTGCGGAGCTGCGTGACGAGACGCTGCGTCACTTGCAGGAAGTGGGATTCCCCGGACCCAAACACGAGGAGTACCGCTACACGCCGCTGACCCGCACGCTGGAGAAACTTCCGCCTGCCGATCGGGTAGCAACCGCGGAAGTCAATCTGGACGCTTATGCCCTACCCGGCCTTGATGCCATTCTTCTGGTTTTTGTAAACGGGCACTGTGTAACCCCGTCGGAAAAAGTCGACGGCGTGGTGCTTAAACCGCTGGAGGAAGCGCTCGCCGAAGGAAGAGGCATAACCCACTTCGCAAAGATCGCCGATCCCAAGGCGGACGCATTCGTCGCCTGGAATACGCTGGCCTGGAATCACGGCTTCTACGTCGAGGTACCGGAGGGAAAGATCCTGGAAAAACCTATCGTGATCGTGCATATCTCGGACGGCGCCAGACATGCTACGCGTAATCTTCTGGTGGTCCGTCGCAATGCGCAGTGCACCCTGATTCAAAAGTTTGTCTCTGCCGGTTTGGTCCAGGACTACGTCAACATAGTAAATGAAGCGCTTGTCGAAGAGAACGCGCGACTTGACCTGTACACGATCCAGGCCGACATGCCTGACCAAATTCAGTTCAACCAGACGCGCGTTTTGCAAAAGGACTACTCGCGCGTCAACTCGTTCACCTTCACCCTTACCGGCAAGCTGGTGCGCAACAACCTCGGCCTGGCAATCGACGGCCAGGGATGTGAATCTCACATGTACGGTCTGTATCTCCTTCACGGCGACACCCTGGCGGACAATCATACCGTCGTCGACCACCTCAAGCCCAACTCGTTCAGCAACGAGTTGTACAAGGGCATTATGGATGGCACGTCGCGCGGCATATTCAACGGGAAGATCTACGTTCGGCCCAACGCGCAAAAAACGAATGCGTTTCAATCGAACCGCAACATTTTGCTGTCAGCCGATGCCAAAGTGAACACCAAGCCGCAGCTGGAAATCTGGGCGGACGATGTGAAATGCTCGCACGGATGTACTACAGGTCAGATCGACGAAGAAGCGATGTTTTATCTCATGACCCGGGGCATCCCCAGGTCGACAGCACGGGCTATGCTACTATACGCTTTTGCCGGAGAGACCATCGACGCCGTAGGCCTGCCGGCCATGAAAGACTACCTCATGCAGCGCGTGAGCCAGCGGCTGCAGCATAACGATCTATGATCTTCAACCAATGACTTCACCTGCTACCTTGTCAGCCGACATAAAAAAGATCAGGGAAGAGTTTCCCGTACTCTCGCAAAAAGTGAACGGGCGGGATCTCGTCTACTTCGACAACGCAGCCACTTCGCAGAAACCACGCCAGGTGATCCAGGCGCTCGTCGACTATTATCAGACCAGCAATGCCAACATTCACCGTGGTATTCACACACTCGCAGAACGCGCCACAAAGGCATATGAGGAAACGCGCGAAGCCGCCCGGGCCTTCATCAACGCCGAATCGACTGCCGAGATCATATTCGTTCGTGGGGTAACGGAGGCCATCAACCTCGTGGCGTCGTCCTATGGGCGGGCCTTCCTCCGCGAAGGCGATGAGGTGGTGATCTCCGCCCTGGAGCACCATTCGAACATCGTTCCATGGCAGCTCGTCTGTGAACAGCAAAAGGCAAAGCTGCGGATCATCCCCGTGACGGATAAAGGTGAGCTGGACCTCGACGCATACAGCAAGCTGCTGTCAGAACGCACACGAGTCGTCGCCGTAAACCATGCGTCAAACACGCTGGGCACGATCAACCCGGTTACGGAGATCACCCGAATGGCACATGCCCACGGGGCGGTAGTACTAATAGACGGCGCCCAGGCAGGAGCGCACCTTGACATCGATGTCGCGGCTATCGGCTGCGATTTCTATTGCCTTTCCGCCCACAAAATGTACGGCCCCACCGGCACAGGAATTCTGTATGGAAAGCAAAAACTCCTTGAGGCTATGCCTCCCTACCAGGGTGGCGGTGAAATGATCAAGGACGTGACGTTTGAAAAGACAACGTACAACGAGTTGCCTTACAAGTTCGAGGCGGGAACGCCGAACATTGGCGATGTGATTGCCTACCGGGAAGCGTTCCGGTTTATCCTCGGCGTTAGCAGGGAGGCCATTCGCGCGCATGAACACGACCTCCTCGTGTATGCCACCGAAAAGCTTTCCGCCCTTCCGTCGACACGGATCGTAGGTATGGCGCCCGAGAAAGTGGGCGTCGTGTCGTTTGTCGTTGAAGGCATACATCCCTTCGATATTGGCCAGATGCTCGACGCTCGGGGCATTGCAGTGCGTACCGGGCACCATTGCACGCAACCTTTGATGGACCGTTACGGGATCGAGGGAACGGTACGGGCATCATTTGCTGTTTATAACACCAGGGAAGAAATTGACCGGCTGGCTGAAGGACTTCAGCGCGTGATTAACTTTGTGAAATAGACCGGCCGACGCCATTGATGAACAACGAGACACCCCGGAGCATTGCCGCCATTCAGGATGAAATCATCGCCGATTTCGCCCTCCTGGACGACGATGCCGAGATGAAGGTGTTGTACGTCATGGAATTAGGTCAGAAGCTCTTGCCTATGCCCGAAAGGGACAAGACAGACGAAAACATCGTCAAAGGGTGTCAGTCGCGGGTCTGGTTGACGGCGCGGCTTGAGTCAGACCGGGTGTATTTCACGGCGGACAGCAATACGGCCATTACAAAAGGGCTGGTGAGTCTGCTGATCAGGATATTCAACGGTCAGAAGCCCGACGCTATCCTGGCTTCGGACCTGCATTTTATGAATGCCATTGGCATGGAACGTTTCATAGGCACGCAGCGCTCCAACGGATTTTCGGCGATGATACGCCAGATGAAGATGTACGCGCTTGCTTTCAAGACGAAAATGGAAATTGGATCATGACAGAATCGGAAGGCAAGACTAAGGCTGCAACGCCCGACCTCCGGGAAAAGGTTATCGCGGCGATCAAGACGGTGTACGACCCGGAAATTCCCGTCGACATCTACGAACTCGGCCTGATTTACGAAATCAGCGTGTATCCCGTGAACAATGTGTATGTCCTGATGACGCTGACCTCGCCCTCATGTCCTTCCGCCGAGGTGATTCCCGGTGAAGTTGAACAAAAATTGAGGGCCATCGAAGGTGTGAATGATGTCAATGTAGAAGTGACCTTCGATCCACCTTACTCGCAAGACATGATGTCGGAAGCGGCAAAGGTAGAACTTGGCTTCCTGTAGAAATTGTATTCAAAGAATTAGAATATCTAAACCACACAACCAGTATGTATCCTGAACAACTTGTGGCGCCTATGCGCCTTGACCTTACCAGTGTTGGATTCGTAGAGTTAAAAACCCCCGAGGAGGTAGACCGCCATCTGTCTGATCAGAAAGGTACCACCCTCGTCGTTATCAACTCGGTTTGCGGATGTGCGGCCGGCGCTGCCCGGCCGGGTGTGAAATGGGCCCTCCAACACGGCGAAAAACGTCCCGACCATCTTACCACCGTTTTCGCCGGCGTTGACAGTGAAGCCGTAGCGCGGGCACGCGAATATACCCTGCCCTACCCTCCGTCATCGCCATCAATCGCCCTGTTCAAGGACGGCGAACTGGTGCATTTTATTGAACGTCATCACATCGAAGGAAGAAACGCCCAGATGATTGGCGAGCACCTTATCGAAGTTTTTGAAGAGTATTGTTGATTGGGAAACTTCAGAGATCGACGATCTCGTCCGGAACGACATTCTTTTCCTTATCCAGGATCTCGTACCGTGAATAGTTGCTCTTGTATTCCGGTACGAGTTCCTTCATCAACGCCACCATCTTAAGCTCATTCTTATCATTGACCAGGTCGTGGAAGAGTTCCACGTATCGGTTCACTTCCTCATACCGGTATTCTCTGACGCGCGCAATCATGATCTTTTCATGGTGCGTGGGTAGTGTATCCTCCGCGTTATTGAGCAGCTCTTCATACAGTTTTTCACCCTCCCTCAGACCGGTGAATACAATTTCGATGTCCTTGCCGGGCTCATAACCGGACAACCAGATCATCTTCCGGGCCAGATCCAGGATACGAACCGATTCACCCATGTCGAAAATGAAAATCTCGCCTCCCTTGCCCATAGCACCCGCCTCGAGAACCAACTGGCAAGCCTCGGGTATGGTCATGAAGTAGCGTGTGATTTCAGGATGGGTTACGGTAATGGGGCCTCCCTGTTCGATTTGTTTCTTGAAGACCGGAATTACCGATCCGTTCGATCCCAGCACATTGCCAAAACGCGTGGTAACGAAACTCGTCTGGAACGAACCAAGTTCAGGCAGAGCATTGTTGAGCGACTGCACATAAATTTCTGCGATGCGCTTTGAACAACCCATTACATTCGTGGGATTGACCGCCTTGTCCGTAGAGATCATCACGAACTTGCGCACCTTGTATTCCACCGCCAGATCAGCCAGTATTTTCGTCCCAAGTATGTTGCAACTGATGGCCTCTGCCGGATTGCTTTCCATCATCGGCACATGCTTGTATGCCGCAGCATGGTAAATGATATCAGGCTTGTGCGCATTGAATATCGACGCGACCCTTGCACGATTGGTGATATCGGCCACATAGGGAAACACACGCGCCCGCAGCCCGCTGATGTGAATTTCGCGCTCGATCTCAAAGAGGGCGCTCTCAGCCTGATCGATCAGTATTACAAAGGCGGGCTCATAGCGGATGACCTGGCGGACCAGCTCGCTGCCGATCGAACCCGCCGCCCCCGTGATGCAAATTCTCTTTCCACGGATCTGGTTGGCGACGTTGATGTTGTTGAGATGTATAGCATCCCTTTCGAGCAAATCCTCGATGTTGATGTTCTTGATCTGGTTGATGCTCAACTCGCCCTTTACCCACCGGTCCGCTGGCGGGACGACGCGCACCTTCACCTGGTTGCGCATGCAAATATCGACCAGTTCGTTCTTGCGCTCCGGCGGAAGGTTCTTCACAGTGATGATCAACTCGTCAACATTGAAAGTGTTGATCACGTCCTCCAGTTCGCGCTGCGAGGCGCGGAATATTCGCGTGCCATCGAGGACCTTTCCGATCATGTTGTCGTTGTGCTCAACGAATCCGACTACCTTCGCGGAGGCCGAAGAATCGATGACGTGCTTGGTAATAATGCCTGTATGACCCGTACCAAAAATCAATACGTTGGACCGCGTTGTCATCCGCCTCTTGTAGTATGAGAATACGTACTTGACGAGGAGGCGGTAGTTGAAGAGGAAAAGGAAGGAGGCAAGGAAGGAAATGAAAACGACGGAGTACGGGATGAGGTTGTGCAGGACGTTGTAGTAGTAAATCAGGTTCACCGAACACACCAACACCAGGTTGAGGATGACTACATAAAAGATCCGAACACCATCCTGAACGCCAGTATACCGGATGATTCCGCGATAACTGTTCGTGACCATTATGGAAAAAAGTCCACATCCCAGCTGGATTCCCAGTGCGGCTACAAAATTGTTATCCAGTATATCTGCAATGACAAAGCTGAACCGCAGGAGATATCCTATCGCGGTTGATGCGAGCATGGTGGCCAGGTCGATGAAAATGATGATCCACCGGGGGAGGATTTTCAGTTTGTAAATTGTGTCAACGAAGAAATTCCTCTTGCCTGCCATACGCTTGCGGCGGCGAGCCACGTGTTAAGACCTAACCAGGTTCAAAATGATTGCATGAAAAACCCAACGGGCCATCAAAGATAAAAAAGGCTCAAAACTTTCCTTCAAACGAAGAATAAATAATTACAGTCACAAACACTTGTAAGGCATCGCTCAATGCGACTTAACAATTCGTATTCTGTAGGGTACTTTTTTACCCGGCAAACGGAGGTAGTAGTGCCCCGCGGTTAGACCGGAGAGGTTTACGGCCAGGCAACCCGTTGTGGCACGCGTTGCCATCACAATTTTCGCCAATCGTCCGTCCGCGCGATAGATTTCCACTGTTTCCTGTTCGCCGAATTTTTTACCGCTTAGGAAAACTGTTTCCGCCGCAGGCACAGGAAATGCAACCACGGCATGCCTGTCTGGCACCGTGTGCATCTGGGTGTGGGTTTCAGGGAGATGTCGCTTCGAGTTGCAATCGGAGCAAGAGTCCACGGTGGATTCAATAATCAGACTCAGCTGCATGGGTACCGTTTCGCTCAGAGTGATCTCGCCCTCCGGACCAAAATCGTAGCGCGTACCCGTCGCGTCATCGATCAGGCCAAACGTGGCAGCATGCAACGCGCCAAAGCCCCGTATGTGGAAAGAAAATTCCTTACCTGCCTTTCGGCGGATCTCCAGGGGTATACGTTCCATCCGTTCCAGCTGCGGCACGGCATGAATCGCCACCGGAACGCCATCGTCCGTTTGGAACGCCAGAGACAGCGAGTCGTTCCACATTTTCGGCGCATCGTATGCGTCCAGTTCTCGCGACGCCCCTGTGCGGATTCGCAGATAGGCCCGATCAGTCAGATCTTCCATACTAAGTGAAAGCTCCAGAAAATCCGGAGGCCGTTTGCGATAATATTCGGCACCGGTGCCAGCTTTCGCATCCTCGTTGATCACGAGATAAGGATCTGCACCGGTTGTACGCACCCAAAACGATTGTCCCAAGGCCAGCAGCCCGTCCTCGAGGCTGCCCACATCGCCGTCCCAGTATCTGAATCCTCCAATTAGGTTATCACGTACGGCAATCGAGGCGCTGACGTGTTGCGAGTCCCAGCCCTCCTCTCCCCATCGAATGGTAGAAGGATACGGATTCCCCACGAGGTTCCAACCACGCATCGCAGTATCCCCGGATTCTGTATAGGTGACGGGCAACGACATCGGTCCCTGGTGAACAGTCCCTGTAACATCCCAGTTTGAATCTGCGGCGCCATTCCAGTTGAACACACAATATCCACGTCCTGAGTCGAAACGGTTTTCATCCGCGGTGCCCGTGACCGGGAAGGGGACCCATTCGGACGCCTCTTCGCTGTAGTAGAAGAGCGATGGTGCGTCTTCGGGCAACTCACCGCCCTGATCGGCATCTTCAAAGGTACCTGTTACAGGAATGTCGTCCATCAGGTCTGCCACGGTCGCGTTCTCCACCGGCGAACTGATGTAGCGGTAATGATCGCCCGGACCTCCGGCGATAAACCGCTGCACGATGACATCGCCAACGATGCTGGCCCCCTGCGCCAGCTTCGCTATGGAAGCCGTGCCTCCGGCCGACTCGGAGGACGAGATAAGTTTGATCTTGCCGTTGGCCATCACTTGTGTTCCCGGCGATTCGATGGAAAGCGTGCCGGTGAGTTGCAGGGGTTGCTCAAACACAACCGTCCCGGGTTCAGTTTGCCTGACGACCAGGTCATGCACGTCAGCATTCGGCATATGGACCCGTTGTTCTCCCTTGCCATTCAAAACAAGGGTGCTAACCGCAAGCGAGCTGTCTGTGTACAGGTCTCGTTGCACGGAGAGGGTGTGCGTTCCGGCAACAAATTCGGAGGAACCTGTATTCAGTCCCCCAAACTGAATGTCGTTCATGACCACAGCACCGGTGCTAAGAATATCAACCTGTGTCTCCAGGCGGTTGTACGACAGATATTGGGTGCCACCTCCATTGTATATCAATCGTGACGCGGGTCCATATGCGATACTGCCTGCAACCTGGATGTTTCCTTCCGGGCCTGCCTGAATCGCACCGGCCTCGCTGAGACTGCCGAGCCGCAGTGTGCCTTCAATAATGAGATCTCCACCGGTGGTGTTTGCCAGCAGCGACGTTCCCAGGTCGACATCAGCGCCACCTCCGATTCTGAAATTGACATTTCCTTCGAAGCCCGAATCGCCATTTCGTGTAATGTCTACGCGCTGAGGCGCGCTTCCGTCAAACGTCACCGTTCCTGATCCGGTACCTGCAGCGTCGATATGGCCGCTGAGGAAGGTGACGTCTCCGCGCACGGTGAGCGCGGTTGTGCCTGTCGCCGACCCTGACGCCATCCGCAGCCGATGTTGCGCGTCGACAACGAGGTCTCCGTCAATCGTCACTTTAGCCACGCCGGTTGTGGTGAAGTATGACGATGCGCCGGACGTGGACGCGAACACAAAGTTGCCGGCAACATCGAGCGTACAGCTATCACTCTGCGAAAACCAGACCTCGGATGGTCCGGTTATGATCAGGTCGCCGCCGACCGCGAGATGCATGGGTTGCGACTGCGACAGGCGAAGAATTGAATTGCGCGTCGACGAAATGATGAAGTCGCCCTGAATCGTCTCCAGCAGGCCTTTGAAATCGACAAATTCACCCTGCGTAGCGCCGTTGTAGACCACGGTGCCCCACGCTTGCCTCCATGCCTGAGCGTGCATCGACACGTTGCCGCTAATGCCTGTGATTTCGAAACGGGCCTGCGGGTGCCATCGTGCCACGGGAATACTTCCTTCTCCCGAGGCCAGATGCTGATACACGCTGCCTTGATTAAACGTGGTGTTGGCGCCGTTTAGGCCTTCCAGGGATATGCCATCATGCCCGATGACCGTTCCCCAAACATCAAACATACCTGTCCCAATGAGTTGCATGTCGGTCGAATCGCCGTCTACGATCTGCAGAACACCGCCAGGTGAAACCACAAGCCGTCCTCCATCCACTACCAGGTTGTCGATGGATACATTGCTGCCAGCCGGCACGGTCACGGTGTGTCTGACCAAAACCGACGTGCTGTTGTCGGGTGTAGGCACAACGCCGTCCGTCCAGGTCGACGGCGATTCCCAGAGCCCGTCGGATACGCTCATCCGTTCCTGGGCCGAAACTTCGACTCCTGCGAAAAAATTGGTCAGTATTGTAATGGCAAGGAACGACTTAACCCGCGCGGAACGGGAAGGTGTGTCCTGCGATCTTGCCGCTCTTCGCAGCGAAAAGCCGCCAACCAGGGCGCCCGCAGCCACAAGCCAGCCGACGCCCGTGAGTGGCACGCGGGGCGCCGGTCGCCTGCCCTGGTTGGGGTCGTCCGGTTGCGCGTTCGCCGACAGGCAAAGTAGGAGCAGGCAGGCTGCAAAGTGCAGCCGCAGCATATTTTTTTGAGAGGGCATGGACGAATATAAACGCGAAAGAATGACAAAGGCAATAGCTGGTACGTTATTTTTGCATAGCCAGTACGTTATATTATTTATTGCCTGCCCCATATGGGATTTTCGACAGGTACGCCCCGTTACTGGAATGGCCAGAAGATGAAATTTTCGCCTTGTCGGTGGGTTACTTTAGGCCACCTGTCGGGATAAACGGAACGGCTTAACATGTTCTATAGTTGGCCAGGGCAACCCTACCGTTTGCGTCTGGCATGGTTTTTCAGTATCCACACACGAAAACGTAGCAGACCAGATGAAACAAGTATTTTACAATGGGCAGTCGTACGAGTACCGGGTGTCCGAAGAGAACGGGGTCAGGATGATTCTCCTGTACCAAAAGGGGATTTTACGTCACCGCCTGACAGAGAGTGAGTTGGACAAAAGAACCCTTGTATCTTTTATCCTTGACAATTACTACCACCGCAAAAATGCCCAGCTGGCGTCGATGTCGTCACCGGCCATCTGAGGCAAAAAGCTGAAAAAATCCAGGCCGTCCAGGCGGTCTGGGCTTTCCCCCACATGTCAATTTTTCCGCCCGGACAGGCATGCTGACCGACGATGAGTGTCTTTTGGCAGGTCGAAATTCCCCACATTTCCACACTTTTCCACGAACTGACCGGACGGTTCCGGGACCGGCTCCGTTAAATATGTATTTTTAGTGGCGGAAAAGCTCCCTCCGTCGGGAAACGCATGTCACAGGCAACTGTGGCGGCGGTTCGATTGTATGGATGACAAAAGAGTAACGGGCATTATCACAAGGACAATTCCAATGCGCATCATTTTTTCCGCGCTGCTGTTGCTGCTGGCAGTCAGCAATACTTTTTCGCAGCGTTACATGGCCGAGCAAGGAGTGATCTCTTTTTTCTCGGACGCTCCCGTCGAAGACATAAGCGCGACGAACCGGAACGTAACCAGTATATTTACCGCAGCTACGGGCGGTATTGCGTTTTCGGTACCTGTGCGGGACTTCGAATTTGAAAAGAAGCTCATGAAGGAGCACTTTAACGACAAATACATGGAATCCGACCGGTTTCCCCGCTCCACTTTTTCGGGGACGATCACCGGGTTCTCAATGACGGCGAGCGGTCCCCAACGGGTCAGGGCCCAGGGTAAGCTAACGATCCACGGGATCGTTAAGGAAATCGATGTACCCGGCAGCTTCGAAGTGAAAGATGGCGCCATTCACATGAAGACCCGCTTCACGGTGCGCCTTGCCGATTACGGCATCCGCATTCCACAACTGCTCTGGGAAAACATATCGGAGGAAATTCAGATTACGGTGGACTTAACATACAATCCAAAATAGATACTATGCGACTTCTTGTAACGGTTTTGTTTTCTTTCATGACCTTCTTTGTGTTCGCGCAGGAAGATTTGTTGGAAGAACTGGAGAAAGTGCAAGGCGAACAAACCGATCTCACCCTGCAAACATTCAAAGGCACACGGGTCATCAACGGCCATTCCGTGGAAACGAAGCCCGGAGGCGCGCTGGAGTTCATTATTTCACACCGCTTCGGCACGCTAAACAGTGGCTCATACAATCTCTGGGGTCTGGATGCTTCAACCATTCGCCTCGGACTGGAATATGGCCTTACCGACCGCCTTGGCATCGGCGTGGGGCGAAGCAGCTATGACAAGAGTTATGACGGTTACCTTAAATACAAACTCCTGCGGCAAGCCACGGGCGCCGAGGCTTTCCCGTTCACGCTGACCCTGCTGGCCAGCACTCAATATAAGACGAACAAGAGCGGGGCGGACGAGGGACTAAGCTCCAGCGACAGGATGTCCTATGCGCTACAGGCACTCTTCGCCCGGAAGTTTTCGTCCGGCTTTTCCTTCCAGGTCGCACCCCTCCTGGTACACCGCAACGCGGTCGATCAGGAACTGTTTGTCAACGACCTGATCGCGTTGGGTCTTGGTGGTCGTGCTCGTATCACACGCAGTGTTTCACTGCACCTGGAGTATTACGCACGCCTGAATGAGAAGGAAGGCAACCCCAACCATGATGCGATCGGCGTCGGAATTGACATCGAGACCGGCGGGCACGTGTTCCAATTGGTATTCACCAACACGGTAGGGATGATGGAACGGATTTTCGCGGCGGAAACGACCGAGGACTTCTTCGACGGCGACATCCACTTCGGCTTCAACATTACACGTACGTTCCAGCTATCGAAAAAGGCAAGGGAATCGGGAAAGAACTGGTAAGCTACTTGCGTTTACTCCCCGCAAGCTTCTTTTCGGCTTCCGCAAGCCTGGCTTCCAGGTCGTGGATGCGGGCGCGGCTTTTCTCCTGCATTTCGGTAAGAACTTTTTCTTTCTCCCGCAATTCGATTTCGGTGCGCTTAAGGAGTGTGACGTCGCGCGAGATGCCAAACGTACCGACGACAGCGTCGTGGGCATCCGTCAATGGCATCTTGGTGGTGGAGACGTAGTGTTCAGAACCGTCTTTAAGCACTTCGCGCTCGACATAGTCGAGTTTTGGTTTACGCGTGCGCATAATGGTTTGCTCGTCCTCCAACGCCTCACGAGCGTGGACTTCGTCCTGGAAGTCGAAGTCGGACTTGCCAATGAGTTCGGTAGCCTCTTTACCGAAATGGGTGGCCAGGTACTTGCTTACGCGGATGAAGCGGCTGTCGCGATCTTTAAAGTATATCGCTTCCGGGATATTGTCCATCAGCGCGCTGAAAAGGTACTTCTCGACTTCCAGATCGTGGCGTAGTTGGTTTAGCTCGTTTACCTGTCGCTGCATTTGCTCCTGCGTGGCTTCCAGTTCCTCCATGTTTTGACGCATCTCTTCCTCCTGCGCCCGGACCTCCTCGGCCTGTTGCTGGGCGTTCTGTAACAGCGTCCTCATCCGTTCCGACGACCGCACTGATATCAGCGATGCGGCAAGACTTTCACCCACTTTCTCCAGGAACTCGATGTGATGAGGCTTGTATTCGTTCAGCGAAGCCAGTTCCAGGATGCCTTCTATCCTGTCGTTTGCGATGAGCGGTACGACCAGGAGAGACCGCGGCTCCGTTTCCCCCAGCGTCGACGTGATCGTCAGGTACCCGGGCGGGACTTCGCGAAGGTGCACCGTCTGACGCTCCAGGTAGGTCTGCCCTACAAGTCCTTCTCCTATCCCTACCTTCTGCGTGATGAATTTTTTGCGTTCGTACGCATAACACGCCTTGAGTTCCAGGAAGGGTTCTTCGTCCTCTCCTTCGATGATGTACAGTCCGCCGATGCGGGCATCGAGGTATTTGACTACTGCAGAGATGAAGGCATCTCCCAGCGATTGCATGTCGTGCTGGTTCTTCTGAATGATACCCCCGAACTTCGACAAGCCTTCGGTCATCCACATCCGGATTTCGTCCTCCTCCTTGACCTTCTTCATCAGTTCGCGCATCCGGATCAGCTCACCGGCGATGTTGTCCTGGTTTGCTTCCCGGTTCGAATCATTCATGCCCTCCCAGCGAACTTCATAATTTTTCTTCGACACTTCCTGGATGAAACCGGCTGCCTGGCGGAGGTTATTCAACAGCCGCGTCCTGATCGCCTCTTCGTCTTCAATGTTCACGTTTTCCATGGAATCGAAGACATACTTCCTGTTACTGTCGTCGATCGCACGGTTGAGGTTCACGAGGCGGCGTTTCAGTCGGCGTACACTGGCGGGCAGTACAAGCGCCAGCGGCACGCAGGCAAGCAGGATAATCTGGACGATGAGCATGGCAGTAAAGGCGTCCTCGAGCGATGCGCGGGTAGCGCTTCCGTTGATGTACGCTTCGAGGAGCGCGAAGTCGCGATGGGCTGCGTCAAAAGCCGAGGAGAGCGTGGCCAGGTTTGGTCGTACACCTGTTGAATCCGGAGCCAGGAAGGAGTCGAGAAAATGACGGTGTGTTTTGAGCACATCGGCTACCTGCATTTCCATTCTTCCCGTTAGCGCGTCATCGAACCCTGTCTTTCTCAGGTTGTAGGTGAGGCTGTCGAACGCATTTTCCAGACCCCCGACAGCACTTTCATACCGGCGGATGGTACCATCGTCATTCCAGAGCATTGCCTCCCGGGCAAGGAAGTCGGCGTGCACCGCTTCGGATCGCAATGCCCGGAGGTATCGTTCTGCCTTTTCCGCCCGATTGCGTTCGCTCTCGGAAGCCCGGTGAACGACTGAAAGATAAAATATCAGGCCCGAATTGGCGAGAAGGGCAATGCCCAGGGCGTACCCCGCAATCGTCAGGCCGTACGACCTCAGCCAGTCTTTAACCATGTTGCCCATACGTTTGTCATGACAGGGACTCAGAATCCCACGTCAATAGAGGGCAATTTCACGCACAATAACAAAATAAGATGGCACCAAACCTTACAGGCAACATGTAAGGATGCACGCGCAAAAAAAAGAGGGCATTCTGCCCTCTTTTTTCTCACACCATGTAGATCTTCTCTAAGCCGAAGGAACGGCAGCTCCCGCGGGACCTTGATATTGGGAGTCACCAAAGCCTAGCATGGGCCATCCGACAAAGGGCAGCAGAATCAGGAGTGCCGTCATGCCGCCTCCGTGGCCAAAGGATAGGGAGACATTGTGATAGATGATAATCGCAATCACGAGGTTTACCAACGGAATCAGCAAAAGGATGATCCACCACAACGGCTTACCCGTGATTTCCAGTAAAACAATGAAGTTGTAAATGGGAACGATTGCAGCCCATCCCGGTTTGCCGGCCTTCTGGAAAGTTTTCCACATGCCGGCAATAATGATAACAAAAACGGCGAGGTAGACAATCATCATGAAGCCGACAGCACCTGCGGCTCCTGAGTCGAAATCATTCTGTTGCATAGGTAAGTGGGGTTGGTTCTGAATCGAATTTAGCAAACCCCGCTGAAAATACCTAAACGTTTCGCCGTGCGATGTTACCTCCCACCGTTGACATCGACAATCGCACCGGCTACGTAGGTGGCCTCATCGGACAACAACCAGAGGATGGTATTGGCGACCTCCTCCGGCGTGCCAGGGCGCTTCAGGGGGTGTACGCGCCGCGCCCGATCGATCCGGTCGGCAACCATGTCCGTATGAATCATGCTGGGCCGTACCGCATTGACGCGAATTCCCTCTGCAGACACTTCTCGCGCCAGTCCTATCGTGAAGGCCTCAAGCGCGGCTTTTGATCCGGAATAGTCGTTTGCCTCATTAGGGGAGCCGTACTTGGCAACAATCGATGACACGTTGACGATGCGGCCGCCCTGCCCGCCACACGATCGGGCCATTCTCCTGACGGCTTCCCGCGCACAAATGAACGGACCGATCACGTTGGTACTGAAGACCTCGTGTATCCGATCGTAACTCATGTCACGCACGGGCTTGGTCTTCGGCAGGATCGCTGCGTTGTTCACCAACGCAGTAACCGGCCCTAGTTGGTCATCAACGATATTGAACATGCGAACCACGTCTGCCTCCACTGAAACGTCAGCAGCAACCGTTATCGCTCTCCCACCGGAACGGCCAATCTCATCCCTGAGTTGCTCGGCCGCCTTGCGATGATTTCGATAGTTGATGCATACCGCGTAGCCGTGTTCCGCCGCCTTCCTTACGGTCGCCGCTCCAATTCCGCGCGAACCGCCCGTCACTATAATTACTTCCTGCACGTCGCTGATGTTTAGACATTTAACCGAGTTCTTATCTTGCTGTTGAGCATCCGTCCAATCCCCATGCGTGAGCGCAAACAAAAGAATAAATACAAGACGGTGAAAACAAAGTATATGCCGCGAAATCTGCCGTTGCAGTAAAATTCGACCGGCATACAGTAATAATTGTAAATTCGACCAATCAACCCGATTCGCACGGTTGGCCTTGTAAACTTTACTATCTTGATTCTATGATTTTCAGACGAACAGCACTCGTGATGGTCTGCACCCTTACCTTACTATGGCAGGCCTGTGGACAGCAGTCTACGACGAGCGGAGAGGTAATTCTTGTATTCCACAAAACGGCAGGATTTGTTCACAAGTCGATTCCAGCGGGTATAGCCGCCATTAAAGAACTTGCCCGTGAGAATGCGTTTGCCGTTGAAGCTACCGACGACGCCGCGATTTTCAACTCAAAGGACCTTTCCCGATTCAAGGCCGTCGTATTCCTCAGCACCACTGGCGACGTTCTCAACGACGAACAGCAGTCGGCACTTGAACAATACATCCGGGGTGGCGGTGGCTTCGTTGGAATCCATGCGGCGGCAGACACTGAATACGACTGGCCCTGGTACAATGAGCTGGTTGGAGCATACTTCAAGAGTCACCCCAAACCCCAGCAGGCGGCCGTGGTCGTAAAGGATAAAAACCATCCGGCTACCCGGCATCTCCCCGACCGCTGGATGCGAACGGACGAATGGTATAACTACAAGAGTATCGTGACGGGAATCCACGTCTTGTGTGAACTGGACGAATCCAGCTATGAGGGCGGACAGAACGGCGCACACCACCCCATCGCCTGGTACCGGGAATTCGACGGTGGCCGCACGTTCTATACCGGCGGCGGACACACCGACGAAGCGTACTCCGAACCGGAATTCCGTCAGCATATTCTTGGCGGAATTTTGTACGCCATGGGACGGCAGGCAGTCGGTGATCGGTAATCGGTGTGCTGAAGTGTTGAAGTGTTGATGTGTTGATGTGTTGAAGTGTTGAAGTCCGTCTCGCCCGAAGTTACTGTCAAAACTTCAACCGATCGCCCAACGATACAGATACCCCAGAGAAGAGTGATAGTGAAGAAGCGCGTGTACTGCGTAATCTGTGGACCCCCTATATACCCTATACCCCTATACCCCTCTATGATTTTTGATTAGTGATTAGGGATTTGTGATTTGGGATTTAAACATCCACAGAGCACATTTTTCCTTCAACGAAGACGCTTGTGACCCTGAATCAGAGGCTCCAATCGGAGGCATCAAATCGAAAATCAAAAATCGAAAATCAAAAATCACTAATCCCCTATACCCCCTACGTCCCAAATGGTCGCAAGTTTTCGGTGATCACGTGAAGGGTAATCGGTAATCGGTAACCGATGATCGGTAATCAGGTGATTGGTAATCAGGTGATTGGTAACCGGTAACCGCCAAACGTAATCTGTGGACCCCCTATACCCCTATACCTCTATACCTCTATACCCCTATACCCCTATACCCCTATACCTCTATACCCCTTATTCCCTTATTTCCTTATTTCCTTATTCCCTTATTCCCTTATTCCCTTATTTCCTTATTTCCTTATTCCCTTATTCCCTTATTCCCCTATTTCCTTATCCCCTTTTCCTTCCGCTCCAGCCGCACCGGTTTACCTCTCAGCATAATACGTAGCGGCCGGCCTGACTCGAGGGTGATTTCGGTTTTTCTTTTCGAAACGCTGACCTTGATAACTCTTCCGCGGAACTCAAGACGAAATGAATAGGATTTCCACTGATCCGGAATGAACGGGTCCAGGTGAAGCGCACCATCACGAACGCGCATACCGCCAAACCCCTTCACAATGCTCATCCACGTTCCGGCCATACTGGTGATGTGGCATCCATCCTCGGTATCATTATTATAATCGTCGAGATCCAGTCGCGCCGTGCGAAGGTACAGCTCGTAGGCTTTTTCACGATACCCCAACCGCGATGCCAGGATTACGTGGACGCATGGCGACAACGAGGATTCATGCACCGTCATGGGCTCATAAAAGTCGAAGTTGCGTTTCAGCGTCTCCTTGTCGAAGTTCTCCTCGAAGAAATACAACCCCTGCAGAACGTCAGCCTGTTTGATGAAACAGGATCTAAGGATCCGATCCCATGACCATTTCTGATTCAAGGGTCGGTCTTCCGGGGAGAGATCTTTGGTGGTTAACAACTCTTTATCCAAGAACCCGTCCTGCTGCAGGAACACGCCCCGATCCTTGTCCTCCGGGAAGTACATTTCCTGCACTATCTTCTTCCAAAGCGCTAGTTCCGATTTCTCCTTGAATCGTGTACTCCGCACGATCTCCCGAAACCGTTCAGGATTATGCCCGCGCAGCCAGGCGATGTTTTCTGCAGTATAGTTCAGGGTCCAGGCCGCAAGGAGGTTCGTGTACCAGTTGTTGTTCACATTGTTTTCGTACTCGTTCGGACCGGTCACACCCAGCATGACGTACTTCTTCTTCGCCTCAGACCAGTTGACGCGCTGGGCCCAGAACCGCGATATCGCGATGAGTACTTCCAGACCGGCCTCCGCCATGTATTCCTGGTCGCCGGTGTAGCGGATGTAGTCGTGTATCGCGTAGGCGATGGCCCCGTTCCTGTGAATTTCTTCGAATGTGATCTCCCATTCATTATGACATTCCTCACCATTCATCGTCACCATGGGGTATAATGCCGCGCCATCGCGAAATCCCAACTTGGCCGCATTCTCAATTGCTTTTTCCAGGTGTTTGTAGCGGTAGATCAGGAGGTTTCGCGCAACGCGCGGAGGGGCCGTGCCGAGGAAAAACGGCAAACAATACGCTTCAGTATCCCAGTACGTGCTCCCCCCGTATTTCTCTCCCGTGAATCCTTTGGGACCGATGTTCAGGCGTTCGTCTTCGCCGGTGTAGGTCTGCATCAACTGAAATATGTTGAAGCGTATCCCCTGCTGAGCCGCGGTATCTCCTGTGATGGTGACGTCGCACTTCTCCCACTTCTCCTCCCAGGACCGGGCATGCGCCGCCAGCAACTTGTCATATCCATCGTTGATAGCTTTTCTCAACAGCCGACGGCAGGCTGCGACCATTTCTTCTTTCGGGTGGTTTTCCGAAGAAAGAACCGCAGCATATTTATAGATTACGGTTTCTTCCCCCTGATGCAGATCCAGCTGGATAATGTTTCCGGCAAATTTTTCTCTCAGCTCGACGTTGATTCGTGTTTCCGGCTCTTTTCCTCCGCTCATAATCTTATAACGCATCCCGGTCGTAACATGGAAAAACGTCTTTCGCGTCTCCGCCGTAACCAGTGCATGTCCGGGTTCTGCTTCCTTGTACACCTCTTCCCAGAATTTTTCGCCGTAGTTGGCATCGCGATTTACCACATCGGCATCTACGTAAAGGCTCAGGGTACAGCTTGAGGAAAAATTCAAAGGGGTAATAGCATAACGGATGGCGCCAACCTCAGGGTTGGCCATGCTGCAAAATCTTCGCGCATCGACCCGAACCCTTTTGCCATCGGCAAACCGGGCTGTGAACCGTCGCGAAAGCAACCCGGTCTTCATATCAAGTTCGCGGTAAAACTGCTCCACCTCGCATTTTGCGAGGTCAAGCTTTTGGTTGTCGATGGATATGTGTATTCCGATCCAGCCGGGTGCGTTGAGGACCTTCGCGAAATACTCCGGGTAACCGTTCTTCCACCAACCTACGCGTGTCTTGTCGGGGTAGTATATGCCGGCGACGTAGCTTCCCTGGAGCGATTTGCCTGAATACTCCTCCTCGAAGTTTGCGCGCTGGCCCATACGTCCGTTGCCAATACTGAACAAGCTTTCGGACACCTCGTGGACTTCAGGATCGAACTTGTCTTCGATAATCTTCCAGTCGTGATGGCGGATGTAATTCTTCATCTTCGTCGTGTAACTGAGTTCCTGATTTTATTTTGTCGCCTTTTCGAGGCCGCTGAGCATGTCGACGGTGAAATCGCTGATCGATGGAAGCACAAGATGAGCTTTCCCCAACCGCTCGGGCGATCCAATGCCCACACATTTCATTTGGGCAGCAAGCGCCGCCTCAACGCCGGCCTCTGCATCTTCGAAGACAATGCATTTCGGTGGGCTAACACCCAGGCGTTGGGCCGTTAGTAGAAATATTTCAGGATCGGGCTTGGTGTGCTCGATCATGGATCCGTCGACAATGACATCGAACAGCGATCGAATTTCAAGTCGGTCCACGACGAGTTGCGCATTCTTGCTGCTGGAAGCAAGCGCTACTTTCCTGCCGGTGTTCCTCATGTCGCGCACGAGCGACTTCACTCCGGGAAAAATCTCCTCAGGCTCCATTTTAGCGATCAGCTCATTAAACCAGGTGTTCTTTTTCTTCGCGAGCCGCTCCCGTTCTTCTGCGTCAGCCCGGATGCCGCCTATTTCCAGAACGATTTCCAGCGATTGCATTCGGCTAACCCCCTTGAGGCGCTCATTGTCTTCCGGTGTAAGTTCGAAGCCCAACTCGGCCGCCAGACGTTTCCACGCCAGGTAGTGATACCGCGCGGTGTCCACGATTACACCGTCGAGGTCGAATATGCAGGCCTCCATCAACGATAGTTCCCGTTAAAGTTCCGCATTGCCTGTTTCATACGTTTCCCGGATCAGCGCGTTCGTCTCATCCAGCGGTTTGAAAACATCGAAGGTCTTTCCTTGTGTGCGAAGTGCACCCAAAGCATTGCCATAGCGTGCTGCCAGGATGTAGTCTTTGGCATCCTGCAGGAGGCCGTATCCCAATCCCCCCGCAAACGAATCACCGGCGCCGGTCGTATCGATAACATGTTCCACCGGTACGGCGGGAACGAGAACTTCGACAAACTCTCTTCCCTCTTTGTAGTAGGTCATGCATCCACGCGAGTCGAGCGTAATGTATACACAGCGAACGCCCATGCCGAGGCAATGCCGTGCGAACGCCCTGAGCATGTCGTGATCAAGTTCTATCTCGCGGGTGAAGTCCTGGGTTTCATACTCCTTCTTGAACCACGATGCGTATGCTTCTTCAAGATTCATTTTGAGCACGTCGATATAAGGAAGCCACTGATCACGGTCGATCCAGAATTTCCGCTGGCGCTCGCCGTTGATGAGGCATGCGGTTGTCGGACCGTGCGCGTCAAAGACAATGATCCCCTTGCTTTCCTCCTTCAGGTATCGCAGGGTGTCGAGCGAAATCTCGTAGTCGCTGATCGGTACGAACACAAACACATCGCATTCCAGCAGCCCTTTGAGGTCGGCGGGAAGGATGGGATCCATAAACCCGGTCTGGCGTTCCAGGCGGTTGTTCATGTCGATGAAGCGAAGGCTGATGATATCGCCCTGATCGTTGCGCGACGTAACGCAGCGCAGGTCAACGCCGCGATAACCCTTGAACACCTCCTTGACATTGTCGAGATCGACTTTGCGCACATGCGTAACCGGATAAATCCGGATGGCGTCCCCCGCGAGTGTTGACAACGCGATAACGGGATGGGTTACACATCCCCACTTCTGGATCAGGTCGCCGTTGTGCGTTACGATGTGGTCGCGGGGCACGGGTCCGATGATGGCAATCTGTTTCATGGCTCCTCCTTTTCGTGCATGACTTTTCATTTCCTGGTGTCGACGAGGTAGGCCGCCCCGAATACGCCCGCACTATCACCCAGCACTGGCCTGACGATGGGTGTCTCCACCCGGTTGTTGAAAATATTTTTTTTCAGGGAATGTATCCCTTCGGTATAGATCGCATCGATGTTCCCAAGACCTCCCCCGATGACAATAACATGAGGGTCAATAATATTTATGATGACGCTTATTGCCTGCCCGAAAAAGCGGGTCAGGCGCTGAATGGTTTCGTGCGCAACGGGGTCTGATTCTGCGTCGGCAACGATCTCCGGCATTGCTTTTTTTCTTCCCGCTTTCGATTCGTAAAACGCCTCGAGCGCCGGTCCGGAAAGCACCTTTTCAACACAACCTTTCTTGCCACAATAACAGTGTCCGCCTGAAGCATCGAGAAAATTGTGGCCCCATTCGCCGCCGATACCCTGAAGTCCGTTGATGACTTCACCGTTCACCACAAGACCTCCGCCCACACCGGTTCCCATAATGACACCGAACACCACCCGGGCATCAGGGAACTGCTGCCGTACAACCCCGAGCCGCGTTTCTGCCAAGGCAAAACAATTGGCATCGTTGGCCAGCTGGACTTCAGTTTCCAGCGCACGTTCGAGATCGGCCTTAAGTGGCTTGCCGTTCAGCGCGGTGGTATTGCAATTCTTCATGACCCCCAATTGAGGATCAAGCGTACCCGGCGTTGCTATGCCAATCCGATCAGGCTTGGTGCCGGCAAATTCCGTCATGAGCCGGAACATTTTTGCGATTTGTCCTACGATGTGTTCATAGCCGCGAAAGGCTTCTGTGGGAATTCGTTTCCGGTACAATACATTAGGTGACTCCGCTGTAGACAGGATGGCCCCTTCGATCTTGGTACCTCCCAGATCAATTCCCCAAAGACGGTCCTGATTCATAGTTCAGATGGCATTGTAAGGCGGGCTGTCCGCCGTAAAATTCCAGTAATAAAAGTCGGATTAAGATAAGCGACCGGGGCGTCAAAACAAGACGAATAGCCACTTTAAATGCGTGATCAATGTGTCTGCTGACGTTGGCGGTTCCCGATTCGCGCCTCCGCAATGAGCGCGTTCAGCGCTTTCATTTCAGTCATTTTCCTGTCGGCGCTCCATCCGGCATACCGGCCCAGCTCTTCAGCGACCAGGGCCTTCCACCGCTCAACGCGCATGATGTCGAAGTTCACCAGGCCGGTTCGGCGCAAAAAAAAGTCTACCAACGTGACAATCATCTCGTAATGAAAACAGAACCAGAGCTCAGACAGGATCAGGGCCAGGTCTTTGTCCAAAACTTCGTCCTGCTGAAGGAAATTTCGGATGATCACATCGGTTTGCTGACCATAGTTCGCGACCAGGTATTCGGCGAAATGTTCGCTGAGGCCGACGCCGGAAAGCTGCCGTGCCACGGCCTCACGATACGTAATAACATCGCCATAATTGCCGAACGTGTTCCCGGCAAGACGAATCTTGTTCGTAAAGCACTCTTGTATCACTTGCTCCCTGAAATAGCGGTGAATGACCAGATCGACGACGCGCTCAGCCATCTTCCTATAGCCCGTCAGTTTTCCTCCCGCAATCGAAATGAGACCCGAGGGCGATTCAAAGATTTCGTCCTTCCGCGAAAGTTCGGAGGCGGACTTTCCTTCTTCGTGAATGAGTGGCCTCAGGCCCGCCCAGCTGGATTCTATGTCGTCGAGTGAAAGGTGGACGGACGGAAAGGTATCGTTGACAGCGTTGATGAGATATTCCGCATCGTCAACCGTTGCCACCACATGGTCTTTGTCGCCGTCATAGTTCGTGTCCGTAGTTCCGATATATGACACGCGGCCGCGCGGAATGGCAAATATCATCCTGCCGTCGCTCACGTCGAAATAAATCGCCTGTTGTACAGGCAATCTTTCCCTCGGCACAACGATGTGAACGCCTTTCGTAAGATGAAGACGTTTGCCGCTGAGCGACGCATCGGCTGTCCGGAGGTCGTCAACCCAGGGACCCGTTGCATTGACGATCGCTGTCGCACGCAAGTCCAACTCCTGCCGGGTAAGTTCGTCGACAATATGCGCACCGGTAATGTGCTTATCCTCATACATGAAGTCGCGGGCTGCGAGATAGTTGACGCATATCGCACCCCGCTGGAACGCCGTTTTCATCACCTCCAGCGTCAGGCGCGCATCGTCGGTACGATATTCGGCGTAAATGGCACCTCCCTTAATGAAATCCCTTTTCAGCAGCGGCTCGTGGCGAAGCGTCTGCGCACGGGTGAGCATACGACGCTGATCGGATTTTTTTACATCCGCCAGCCAGTCGTACAATTTGAGACCCAACGAAGTGATGAGATAGCCCAGCGACTTTCCTTCCGAAAGGGGCAGCAGCATTTTTTCGGGGATAACGAGGTGCGGTGCGAGGTTGTGAACGACGGCACGTTCGCTTCCCACTTCCTTAACCAGACCGAACTCCAGTTGTTTAAGGTAGCGAAGGCCCCCGTGAATCAACTTGGTGGATCGGCTGCTGGTGCCGGATGCAAAATCGTCGCGTTCTACGAGAGCCACTTTGAGGCCTCTCGACACGGCATCGAGAGCAATGCCGGCGCCGGTAATGCCTCCGCCGATTACGAGCAAATCGAAACGTTCGCTCCTGAGCCGTTCCAGCAGCTGCTCCCTGAAGGTTACCGAAAACCCATGTGATGCCATACCGTCGAAGAGTCCGTGTCCGTCACAAACGACCCGCGGCCGTCCTTCTTATTCCCTGGCCCAACCTTTTGTACGCTCGACGGCACGAAGCCATCCTTTATACAATCGCTCCCGCATCGCGTCATCCATGGCGGGCTTGAAGGTTCTTTCGATGCTGCGGGCGGATACGATATCGTCCTTGGTCCACATCCCGGAGCCGATACCCGCAAGGAACGCCGCACCCATCGCAGTGGATTCGATGACGGCAGGGCGTTCGACATTGGCCCCAAGGATGTCTGCCTGGAACTGCATCAGCACGTTGTTGGCACTTGCACCTCCGTCGACCTTCAGCGTCGAAAGCGCAATACCGGAATCCTGTTGCATCGCCTCTAGCACGTCGCGTGTTTGATAGGCCATTGACTCAAGCGTGGCTTTGATGATGTGATCCTTGCCTGTGTCACGCGTAAGTCCGAATATCGCGCCCCGCGCATACATGTCCCAGTATGGGGCGCCCAAGCCGGCAAAGGCAGGCACGACATACACATCGTTAGAGCCGAGCGCCTTGGATGCAAAGTATTCCGAATCCTTCGACTGGTCGATCAAATGAAGGCCGTCGCGCAGCCACTGCACGGCGGCGCCAGCAATGAAGACACTTCCTTCCAGTGCGTATTCAACCTTCCCATCCAGACCCCACGCGATGGTGGTGACAAGACCGTTCTGTGAGATCTGAATGCGGTCACCTGTGTTCATCAGCATGAAACATCCCGTGCCATAGGTATTTTTTACCATTCCCGGCTCGAAACATGCCTGTCCGAACAGGGCTGCATGCTGATCACCAGCGACACCCATTATGGGGATGGCAGTGCCGTTCGCATCCCATGATCCGAAATGAGCGGCCGAAGGCAGCACGGTGGGCAGCATTGACGCGGGGATGTCCAGTTCGTCAAGAAGTCGTGCATCCCAGTCGAGCTTGCTGATGTCGAACAACAGCGTTCGCGACGCATTCGTGTAGTCCGTAACATGGGCTTTCCCTCCGGTCAGGTTCCAGATCAGCCATGAGTCTATAGTACCGAAGGCAAGGTCGCCCTTAGTGGCGCGGGCACGAACTCCATCCACGTTATCGAGGATCCAGCGGACCTTAGTAGCTGAGAAGTATGAGTCGATGACCAGCCCGGTGTGTTCCCGTATGTGCGGTTCAAGACCACGTGCTTTTAGTTCTTCGCATAGCGGAGCCGTTCTCTTATCCTGCCAGACAATGGCGTTGTAAACCGGTTCACCGGTCTTACGGTCCCAAACTACAGTGGTCTCGCGCTGATTGGTGATTCCGATCGCTTTGATAGATGCTTCCGGGATGTTGTGCTGGCGGATGAGTTTTTGCAATACGGTCATCTGAGAACTCCAAATTTCCTTCGGATCGTGTTCCACCCATCCCGGGCGAGGGAAAATCTGGCGGAACTCCTGTTGCGCAATACCCTGGATGCGGCCCCGTTCGTCGAACAAGACGGCCCGGGAACTTGTAGTTCCCTGGTCGAGTGCGATGACGTAGTTCATAGTGAATCGCGGATCAGAAGATGAGCATATAGAGACCGGCTCCCACAACAGCGCCTGCCAGGGGACCGGCGACCGGTACCCAGGCATAGGACCAGTCGGAAGATCCCTTGCCACTGACGGGAAGCACAGCGTGCGCCAGACGCGGGCCGAGGTCGCGGGCGGGATTTATGGCGAACCCGGTAGTACCTCCCAGTCCAATGCCGATGACGGTGATCAGGGCTCCGACCACCAGCGGATTGAGGCCTTCTGTAAATCGGTTTGCTCCTATGAAAAGCACCCCCATCACGAGGATCATCGTGCCGATCACCTCGCTCACGAAGTTGTCGCGACCGGACCGGATCGCGGGGGCGGTGCAAAAGACGGCCAGTTTTAACGCAGGGTCGGGAGTTTTGGACCAGTGTGGAAAGTAGTGCAGCCAAACCAATATGGCGCCCGTGAAGGCGCCAGCCAGCTGCGCTGCGAAGTAGCCAGGCACCTGTTCCCAGGGAAACGTACCCGAAATGGCCAGCCCCAGGGTTACAGCGGGGTTGATGTGAGCTCCGCTAAACTGCCCGACAGCATATATGGCCATGCTGACGGACAGCCCCCACCCTATCGTGATGGTAAGCCACCCGGCATTTTCTGACTTCGAATGTTTAAGCAGGACGCCCGCAACAACGCCATCGCCCAACAGGACGAGGAGGAGCGTTCCCAGGAATTCACCAAGGTATGGGGACATAAATTCGGTATGGGTATAGGATTACGAACTCCTGGCAGTTTGCCGGAGGACAGTGTCAATCCGGTTTTTTTGCGGCATGGGCCAGGGTCTCATCACGGGTTTTCACGCGATCCACGACAAACTCACCGATCCGGGTCCCTATCACGGCTCCCACCTCGCATGCCCGGCGATAGTGAATACCCCCATAGAGCCTACTGATAGTCGCTTCTGCGGCTGCTTCCCTGAAGGAATTGAAACTCCTTGCCGTTATTCCGAAGTCGACTTCGGTGCTGTCGGTAAAGCTGAAATTGTCGCCAAATAATTTCGTCAAGACCACTGATGCGGCGTTCGATACCATGCTATGTCCGCTGGTATACTCCGGGAATGGCGGTGTTTGCAAAAGCGGCGTCCAATTTTCGTCGATATACTGGTTGATATACGTTTCGGGGCGTATCAGTACGCTTCTGTACTTTTCATCCCAGCAGCTCACGAAGGCATCCATCAGCGCCATGGAGGTCATGGCGTACGCCTCGGCCGATTCGGCGACGGACTTGTTGGTTTTTTTGCAGGCGAGTTCGGTGATGGCGATCCAATGTCCGCCAGGCGATATCTTCTTGGTAGCGAACATGACATGACCCTTCACGTTCATAACGAACGGGTTGCAGTCCCAGAAACGCGCAATCTCCCTTTGCTCCTCGGACAGGCCTACACCGGTCGCGTACACCTCTTGCGCATCTTTGTAAAAGGGTGAGTTGGCATCGGTAGAGAATGGCAGCGGCGGATCGGGCATAAACTGTGTCGCGGAATCAAGCACGAAAGCCCGCACCTTGTTCCAGTGAGGCTCCACACCATCCATGTAGGCTGGCGGCGTGGGTTTCCAGGTGGCCGGGTCGTTAACCACGGTGTACTTGGGGAAGGAGCGTGTTTGTTTGTAGTTGTCGGTTCCGGCCCATTTCAGAATGTGCTTCGCCACCGTTTCTCCATATGCCACGGAACGGTCGAAAACTTCCTCTGGCATCCCGGTAGCACGGTAATCGTTCAAAATCTGGGTGTGGAACTCGTCCATCTTGTCCTCCGAAAAAACCAGGGCGCGCCCTACGACTATGGCCGCTTCCACGGAAGACAGCTCCAGACAGTACTCCTCGTCTCCTTCCGGGCCGGGCACCGGCTCCAATTCGTTTACCTGACCCGCCAGGCTTCTGAACTTCGGATTCCCTTTGATGGCAGTCTCGTAGGCAGCTATACTCGTATATCCGTATATACGACTAGCAACTGGAGGGGAGAAAATGTCGTGGATTATGATGTCGGTTACTTCTCGGATTGTACGGTGCAGAAAATCAGGATTCTCAGCCTGGGCCCTCCAACCCTCATTTACCGGAGTGCTGCAGCCCACCACCAGGGCGGCGAACAGCAGCATTTGCGCCATCTTAGTTTTCATGTCGGTAGGTTCATGCTCACATCCAAAAGTAATAACTTAGGCTAATAACCGCACGCGCTCTGGCATAAAGTATTGCGGCAAACCCTACGAAAGCGGTGGGAGGCAACGCTTCGCGACATCATCACGTTTGTTTTCACGGATACAAAGCATTTTGTCTGCGGATTCGAGGTTGGACATCGGTAGTTTGGTCCGTATTATTGCCGCATTGTATCATTCGTGATGGCAAGAAGCGGTTCCGGCATATTTCGGTTGAAATTTGTTACTTTGGGGTCACCGACCCAACGGAGACACTTCCGAGACGGCAGCACCACGTCACGCATGCGACCAGAGCCAGTACATAATTGTCTATGAAATACAATCAAGTTACTATCAAGGATATTGCGCGGGAGCTGGGCATCTCGCCATCAACGGTTTCCCGTGCGCTCAAAGACCATCCCGACATTAGTCCGGAAACCAAACGCGCCGTCAATGAGCTGGCGGAAAAGCTGAATTACCAGCCGAACATTGTGGCACTGAGCCTGAGGCAAAGCAAGACCAACACCCTGGGCGTCATCATTCCCGAAATCGTTCACTTCTTCTTTTCCACCGTCATCAGCGGGATAGAGGACGTTGCCTACAGCGCAGGGTACAATGTGATCCTCACCCAATCCAATGAATCGTCACAGCGCGAGATTACAGACATGAAAGCGCTGTTCAACAGCCGCGTTGACGGCATGCTCCTGTCGCTGTCCCGGGAGACGACAAACTTCGATCATATCGATAATATGCTGGCCAAAGGTGTACCCATGGTGTTTTTCGACCGGGTCTACGATCATCCGGGCACCAGCAAAGTCATCGTAGACGACCGGAGCGGGGCGCGGGAAGCTACCCTGCACCTCATCGACCAGGGGTGCACCCGGATCGCGCACATCGAAGGCTCGCCTAACCTGGACATCACGCGTCAGCGTCTCGAAGGATACATCGATGCGTTGAAAGAACGCAATCTCCCCGTCGACAAGAGTCTGATCATTCCGTGCCCCGACGGCACCATCGAGGCAGGAAAGCGTTCAACGGAGCGTTTGCTCACCATGTCGCCTCTCCCGGACGGCATATTTGCTACGAACGACCCTGTGGCGATGGGTGCCATGCAGGCCATCCACGCAAAAGGCCTGTCCATTCCCGGCGATATCGCGGTGGTAGGATTCAGCAACTGGCTGTTCAGTTCCATGATGGATCCTCCCCTCTCGTCCGTTGATCAGCCGGGATTCGAAATGGGACAGGAGGCCACCAAACTCCTCATCAGCCAGATCGAGACGCGATCCAAGGATAACGTCGATCCCACGCCGGTGACGAAAGTGCTGAAGACGAAACTCATCATCCGCGAGTCGTCGCTGAAGAAGAAAGCATAACACGGCCGCCGCTGATCGTCCCGTAAATTGATTTACTTTGCAGCCAAACTTTTTGTATGGCGCAGGGGAATACGTCCAGAAGTCTGGGTGATCTTGTTTCGTTTTTCACACGCGGGGCAGTTCTCCAGGGCGAAACGACGTTTGGAATGTTTCGCGTAACCGCGTACTCCGGTTCGATAGCACGTATCGACGCCACACGGGACGCGTTTGACGACTTCTCGTACGCGGTCATAGCCGAACCGGCGGAAGACAAACTCGCCCTTCGTGAGCATGGCGACGCACTCGAGATTGCATTTTCCACGTTCATCCTTCGTATCACCAAATACCCGGTTCGTTTTGCGTTCCTGACGCACGATGGGCGCGTCATCAACGAAGATCATGCTTTTGGCATCAGCTGGATCGGCGAACAGGTGACCAGCTATCGGAAACTCCAGGAGGGTGAGCGCTTTATCGGGCTCGGTGAGAAGACCGGACCGCTCGACAAGCGCGGCATGGGTTTTCAAAACTGGAACAGCGACAGCTATGGCTTCCCCCTTAACGCCGATCCGTTGTACTGCACTACGCCCTTCTACATCGGCGTACAGAACCGACTGGTGTATGGCATTTTTTTCGACAACAGCCATAAATCCTTTTTCAACTTTGGCGCGTCCAACAACCAGTTTTCAAGTTTTTCGGCAGACGCGGGCACGATGCGGTATTACTTCATACACGATTCCGGCGTGGCCGACCTGTTGCGGGACTACACCTGGCTTACCGGGCGGATCCAACTTCCCCCACGGTGGAGCATCGGTTATCAGCAATGCCGATACAGCTATTACCCGGACGTTGAAGTACTGAGCGTAGCCCGTACGTTTCGGGAAAAGGAAATTCCTGCCGACGTGATCGTCCTGGATATCCACCACATGGACGAGTTCAGGATATTCACCTGGAACAAAAGCCACTTCCGCGATCCGGCGCGTCTCATCCGTGAGCTGCGCGACATGGGCTTCCAGGTCGTCGTGATTTGCGATCCCGGGATCAAGGTCGAGTCCGGATACCGCGTCTACGATGAAGGTATGCGAGAGGGAGTCTTCCTCTTGTACCCCGATGGCACTCCTTATACCGGGCAGGTTTGGCCGGGATGGTGTCACTTCCCGGATTTCACCAATCCCGTGACACGGGAATGGTGGAAGCGCCAGTTTAGTGTCTATACCGATCACGAAATCCGCGGATTCTGGAACGACATGAATGAGATTGCGACCTGGGGCAACATGGTGCCTGAAAACGTGGAGTTTTCCTTTGAAGGCAACTCAGGCACGATGCGTTCCGGCCGCAACCTCTACGGACTGCTGATGGCGCGAAGTACGTATGAGGCAGCCCGTTCATTGCTGGGCGGAAAGCGCCCCTTCAATCTCACCCGTTCGGGATACTCGGGCGTACAGCGGTATGCAGCGGTATGGACCGGCGATAATGTTTCCTACGATGAGCACATGCTGCTGGGCGCACGCATGACGAGCAACATGGGTCTGGCCGGAATTTCGTTTGCCGGCTACGATGTCGGCGGCTTTGTTGGCGACGCACACGCCAGGCTTTTTGCCCGCTGGATTTCCATCGGCTCCTTCGCACCGTTCTTCCGCGGCCACACGATGATTAACAGCCGTGACTCCGAGCCCTGGTCGTATGGTGAAGAAGTCGAACAGATCGCGCGGAACTACATCCGCTTCCGCTACCAACTCATGCCGTATCTGTATTCGGTCTTTTACGAATCCTCCCAAACAGGCATGCCGGTTCAGCGTTCCCTCGCGATCGACTATACTTTCGACGCCCGTGTTTACGATACCCGCTATCACAACGAGTACCTGTTTGGTCCCTTCTTGCTGGTGTGTCCTGTGGAAAGCTCCCGCGACCTCACGCGCGTTTTCCTGCCAGAGGGAGAATGGTATTATCTCTATGATGGCACGCGCTTCGACGGCAATACTGAATTGGCCGTCGACTGTCCTATCGCGCGACTTCCTGTATTCGTCAAGGCCGGCGCTATCATTCCCATGCAGCGGGCGATGCCCAATACGGCCATGACTCCCGACGTGTTGATTGTGCACCTCTACAGAGGGAAGGATGCAGTGACGTCCTGGTATTACACGGACGATGGTGAGACGTTCAACTACCTCGAAGGACGCTACCACCGTCGCGCAATCGCTTATGTCCCGGAGACACGTACCCTTACATTGGGTGTCGTTGAGGGAACGTACGAGTCGCCCGTGCGCACCTTGCAACTGGTCTTACACGGCTTTGACGACGCTGGCGACACCATCGTAGTGAACGGTGTGCCACACGATCTCCGTCAGGAACCTCTCCATTTTTTTGGTCCGCTCGAAAAGTTCGACCCCGTTTATGATCCCGCCCCGGTTAGTGGGGAGTTGGTACATGTTGCTGAGTTGAGCTACGAGAGCCGCGCAGTCGTTATTGAATTGTAGATGCACCGGTGCATCTGCATCTCGCATCTGCCTCTGATATTGTCTGTGTCCTATCTTTTGCTGATTTTTAGCGAGACAACCACCATGGCCCGCTCATTCCGCATTCCCACCTTAAATCCCATCGCAACGGCATGAGCACGACACCCCGCGCAAAACCACGGATGACCTTCTGGCAGATCTGGAATATGAGCTTCGGGTTCATGGGCATTCAGTTGGGCTTTGCGTTGCAAAACAGTAACGCAAGTGGCATTCTGCGTAATTACGGCGCCGAGATCGAACAGCTGTCGTGGTTCTGGCTTGCCGCGCCCATTGTCGGCATGATCGTACAGCCCCTGGTCGGCCATTACAGCGACCGAACGTGGAGCCGTCTGGGACGTCGCAAGCCCTATTTTCTTGCGGGCGCGCTGTTCTCGTCGTGCGCACTTATCCTGATGCCCAACGCCTGGATCCTGGGGTCGCTGGCTCCGCTTGTGTTCATCGGCGCGGGTTTCCTGATGATCATGGATGCAAGCTTTAACCTGGCGATGGAACCATTTCGCGCGCTGGTCGCCGACAACCTCCCCGAGGAGCAGCGAACGCTCGGCTTTTCGGTTCAGACGTCGCTTATTGGCGTGGGAGCAGTCGTTGGTTCATGGTTGCCGTGGGCACTTTCCCGCCTCGGAGTAGCCGACTCGGCTCCCGAAGGAGAGGTCGCCCTTAACGTTCAGCTCGCGTTCTACATCGGCGCTGTGCTGTTCATACTTGCGATTATCTGGACGGTCGCCCGTACCCGGGAGTTTTCACCGCAGGAGTATGAGCGCTATCACGGGAAAAGTGAAGGCCGTCGAGGGGGGCTCATGACCATATTCAGCGACTTTGCAAAGATGCCGCGCACCATGCGGCAACTGGGACTGGTGCAGTTCTTCTCCTGGTTTGCCCTCTTTGGTATGTGGGTCTTTACTACCGACGCAATTGCAACGCACATCTTCGGTCTGCCGATTACCGATCGGAGTTCGCCGGCCTACCGCGAGGCGCAGAACTGGACGGGGATCATCTTCGGGGTGTACAATCTTGTATCGGCCGTGTACGCGTTGTTCCTCTCACGCATCGCCGCCCGTATCGGAAGGAAGAAGACCCACGCCTTTTCGCTGATCCTGGGAGGAGTCGGACTGATTTCCTTTTTCTTCGCCCCGAACAAAGAATTCCTTATCGTGTCAATGGCCCTGGTGGGCATCGCCTGGGCCAGCATCCTCGCAATGCCCTACGTCATTCTGTCGAGTTCAATACCGGCAGGCAAAATGGGCATTTACATGGGGATTTTTAATTTTTTCATCACCATCCCTCAGATCCTGAACGGTCTGATCGGAGGCCCGATGGTGAGACACATATACAACAATGAGCCCGTATACGCGCTGGTTCTGTCGGGAGTTTTCCTTATTTCCGCCGCCGTAAGTGTGATTTTCGTCTATGATCCGGTGGATCTCAGGGTCAAAGGCGCCGAAACGGTGGCACGTACGATTTGACGCGTTTCTGTCCATTTTTGTCGCACGCAAGTGCGTAACTTCGGCACGGATTTTATTCCTAACCTAATGGCTATGGCTCAGAAATTTTTTTGGTTTGCGGCCGCCGTATTTTTTTTGGCCGCGTGCAGTTCCGGTAAGAAGGCGTATGAGCGCGGGGATTATTATGAATCCGTAATGAAGTCGATTCAGCGGCTCAGGCAGAATCCGGACCACGAAAAATCGCAGGAAACCCTGAAAAACGCCTACCCATTGGCGGTCGATTTCCTGGTAGCGCAGGCGCAAAACGAAGTCGTGTCCAACTCGCCTTCCAAATGGCGTAACGCCATCCAGGCCTACACCGCCGTCAACAACATGTATGAGGCGATCCGCCAATGCCCGGGCTGCCTCAAGGTGATCAAAAATCCGAAAGAATACTATGCCGAAATCGGCCCGCTGAAGGAAAAGGCGGCAGAAGAAAGCTACAATTCGGGCATAGCCGCACTCATGAAGGGTACGCGGGAGGACGCCAAGCGCGCTTATTTCCTGTTCGCGGAGGCCAATCAGTATATCGAAGGCTATAACGACGTCCTGGAATACATGGACAAGGCAAAGTACCTTGCTACGGTAAAGGTGGTGGTGGAACAAATACCTGTACCAGCGCGATATGATCTCAGCGGTGGTTTCTTTCAGGATCAGATCGAAGAGTTCCTGCATCGGAACTATACGGACGACGGTTTTGTGAAATTTTTCACCCCGGAAGAAGCCCAGTCGGTCAACCTTCAGGAAGCGGATCAGATCATGCGGATCCAGTTTGATGATTTCAGCGTCGGCAATGTCCGGATGACGGAGCGGGAAGAAACCGTAACGCGTGACAGCGTCAAGATTGGTGAGACCAAAGTGGACGACAAGACCCTGCCCGTTTATGGCACGGTGAAGGCCAAGCTGACTACCTATCGGAAGGAAGTGCTTTCGACCGGATTACTCAGTATGGTCATTCTGGATGCAAAGACCGGCGGAGTGCTCACTCACCGGAAATTTAACGGCCAGTACGCCTGGGTCAGCAATTGGGCCCGTTTTAACGGGGATGAGCGGGCGCTGAGCGATGAGCAGCTGGCGTTGTGCAAATTGCGTGAAATGCAGCCGCCGGTGCCCCAGGACCTCTTTCTGGAGTTCACGCGACCTATTTACAATCAGATCATACCGGCCATCCGGAATTTTTACCAGAATTATTGACCTGCGATCTGCGATCTACGATTCAGCGGCCACAGATTATAGTTTTCGCTTCGTGACGACATTTTGATTTAAACCCCAAAACCCTCTTCCGAGGCGGTTAAATCGTAGATCCAAAATCGTAGATCGTAAATTGCAAGTCAAAACCTTTTTCCCCCCACAGCGGTTTACCTTTCAGATACTACCTTAGGGGTATGAAATACTCTTTTGCATCCGTCGCGCTGGTCCTGCTTTTTTTCGGCAGCTCCTGCGGTCAGCGGAAAAATCAAACTTCGGTAAACGCTATGTCCAATCAACCCATCCCGGAGGGCAGCCAGCTTGCTACCTTCGGCTCCGGATGCTTCTGGTGTTCGGAAGCGATCTTCCTTGATGTGAAAGGTGTCCTGAAAGTGCAGTCGGGCTATTCGGGCGGTACGGTTGAAAACCCTACCTATAAACAGGTATGTACCGGCACCACCGGCCACGCGGAAGTGGTTCAACTCACCTATGATCCGTCGGTGATCAGCTACGACGAATTGCTCGAGATCTTCTGGCACACGCATGACCCTACAACCCTCAACCGCCAGGGCAACGACGTGGGCACCCAGTACCGGTCAGTAATCTTTTACCACAACGACGAGCAAAGAAAGCGCGCGGAGTATTACAAACAGAAACTCAACGAAGAGAACGTGTACAACAATCCCGTAGTAACGGAGATCGTACCCTTCAAGGCGTTTTATCCAGCAGAGGATTATCACCAAAACTACTACGCCCTGAACAGTAACGCGCCTTACTGCACATTTGTTATACAACCGAAGCTGGAAAAATTCAGAAAAGTGTTCGCCAACAAACTAAAGCCGGCGAAAGCAACAATGAAATAAAAAAATTTTCGGCCGCACGTAACCTATGGGCCGGCTATTCGTTTTCTAAACCAAGAGTAGAGTAATTCTTCTCATAGGTTTAGGTTTAGGTAACAAAAAAGCCCCGAGACGCGGGGCTTTTTTGCTTGTAGTTTAATTTTCAGATATCCGCTAACGGGTCCTTTCTGCCAGGCGGAACCCTAACTCACCTGGTAAGCGATTTCCATGATCTTCACGACTTCGCCGGAACGGTTCAGGATAGGCGAAAAGCTCGACCTCAAGTGGATCGGTTCTCCACGCTTGGTCATCCGGATAAAGACACCGGTCTTTGAAATACCGCCGGACAAGTCCTTCCAGAACTGACGGAATTCTTCGCTCAACTTTTCCTCCTTCGTAGCAAAGATGCGCTGATGCTCCCCGAGCACTTCGTCCTGGTTGTATCCCATCATCTCGAGGTAGTTCGCGTTGATCTTGGTGATTTTTCCATCGGTATCGTATTCGGCAACCGCCATGGAGGCATTGATCGCCGTCATCGTACTCTCGGTCTCGGCCTGACTGCGCTGCATCTCTTCCTGCGTTGCCTGCAACTCTTCCATGTTCTGGCGCATCTCTTCTTCCTGTGCCCGCATTTGCTCCGTCATTTCCTGGGATTCTTCCAGGAGACGCTGCGTACGGGCATTCACTTTCACAGAAGAGATCGTCGACGCGATGCTTTCCGCAACTTTTTTAACGAACTCTATTTCGAAGTCCCTGAAAACGGCGAAGCTTGCGATCTCGACAACACCAAAGATGTCGTCGTTTACCTTTAGCGGCACGATGAGAATGCTGGTCGGGTTGGCATCGCCTAGTCCGGATACAATGCGGATATAGTTATCCGGTACTTCCGTGAGGTAAACAATGTCGCCTTCCTGCCAGGCCTGACCTGCGAGGCCTTCACCCCGGTGGATCTGGTGATCCAGGAATTTCTTTTTGTCCCATGCGTAACATGCCTTCATCGACATGGTAGGTTCCACCTCCGCATCGACATCGTCGATAATATATATCGCCCCCTGGTTTGCATCGAGATACTTCACCAGGTTGCGGATGATTTCGTCGGCCAGCTTCACCAGGTCGTTGTTGTTGGTCCGGAGGATTTCGCCGAAGCGTGCCATACCTTCCGTGGCCCAGTTCCGCTGCTTGTCTTCCTCGGCCACTTTGGCGAGGTTCTCTCTCATGTTGAGCAGCGCGTTGCCCAGGACGTCGTGTTCGCTTAACGGGCGGAACTCGGACTTGTAGTTTCCCTTTCCGATGTTCTCGGCAAAGGTTGTAGTCTGCTTGAGTCCATTGACCAGGTTGTCCATGGCAACCGCCATTTCGCCGATCTCGTCATTGCTGAAATTCTTTCGCTTTTCCTCTACAAGTTCGCCGCGTCCCAGTTTGACGACAATATTTTTCAGGAAGTTAACCGGTACGGTGATGGATCGCATTAGCAGGAACGCACTGAGCATACCAAGCCCGATAAAGACACCCGCCAGTATCCATGTAACGTTTCCGAGGCTACGGACGGAGCGGATCAACGCTGCATCCGACTCGGCCGTCACGGCATTCTGCATCGTTGCGATGCGGGTAAGCATCTCTATGATCTCGTTCGATTGGGGTATGATCTGGTTCGCCACCACGTCTTCCGCCAGAAGCTTGGTAACGGGATCTTCATAGTTGTCGAACGAAACGAGTTGCTTCATGATGCCTTCTTCCTGGACCTTCAGCACCGCGTCAAACTTGACGAACACCGTATCCATTAACAGCCGCTGGCTGTCGCTTTCCCACTTAGGCATGAGGTCTCGTACCATTGCCGCAAGCTGGGGATATTCGTTGTTCCGAAGATTTCGCAAAGACTGTTTGTCTTCCTCGTTGCTTTGCAGGTAGACCCAGTTTGTGGCCAGCATTTTGGACCGGGTGACCAGGAGAATGAAGTCATTGATCGCGTTCTGTGACGGGCGTATGGTATCGGAAGAATGCGTCACCACTTCCTGGATAGTATTTCGTGTGAAGAAGATGATGGCGACGTTAACGATGTACAGGATCATCAGCGCTGAGAAGCCTGCCAATATCTTGTTGCCAATGGTCAGGCGTATGCGTGATTTCAATTTCTTCTTTTCCATAGATCTAAATGAGAATGGCCAGTCGCGTGAGCTCTGTAGATACTTTCAATTTTCGTTTGTTGACCGAGACCTGGTTCAGCTCAAAGGCGAGTCTGCCGTCACGACTCACAAAGTTGATGTCGCTGCCCCGCTCGCCAAGTCCGGGTTGCTCGGTTACGACCAGCACGGGGCGATTGCCCAGGAATCCCAGTATTTCTTCGAGTCGTCCTGATTGTGCCAAGGGGATCACCAGGATATGACAGGTCCCGATGTCGTCGGTGTTCTCCACTGTCGTCACCTTGATGCTGCGGTTCCCGACCTTCTTCGACTGCGCCATGACCTTCAACTCATCTTCCAGGCTCGACGCACCGAGGATCTTGATCTCAAAATCGCCCGTAGCCACAGACTCCGGCCAGAGCACATAGCGCGTGAAACTGTACAGGACAACCGCCTTGAGCTTGTCGTTCTGGGAATAGCCTGAGGTGACCAATGAAAAAAATAGTATCAAAAAGGCGACCTTCTTCATTCGAAAGACGGTGCAGTGTAGTTCAAAAGCATTCAAAATTATGATTCGCTGCCTCCCAAAAAGTGTAATTCCTGCAGGATTTCTCACATGGCTGCAAAAGTTGCCGAAGTAGGAAAAATTTTAAAGAGGCGGAAAATCGCTGTCAATGCAGTGTTTTTTGGCGAATGCTTTTTTTATGATAGCTTCGGCGAAATTTTCCTTCGCATGCAGTACGATGTGCTTATTGTGGGTGGCGGCGTCGTTGGACTGGCCACAGGCTTGCAATTGCTGTCAGGAAATCCATCGCTCAAAGTCGCTATCGTTGAAAAGGAAGATCGCGTTGCCCTCCATCAGACGGGCAACAACAGCGGTGTCATCCACTCGGGCCTGTACTATAAGCCGGGAAGCCTCAAAGCCCTTAACTGTACCCGGGGATATGACCTGCTGATCGACTTTTGTCAGCGCCATAACATACCATACGACCTTTGTGGCAAGATTATCATCGCCACCGAGGAGCGGGAACTGCCCATGCTTCAAACCCTCTATGAGCGGGGTTTGCAGAACGGACTCAAGTCGCTTACCCTCCTTACTCCGGAGCAGATCCGTGAGTATGAACCCCATGCCGCCGGCATCAGTGGGATATTCGTGCCACAAACGGGTATTGTCGACTTTCGTATCGTCGCGCAGAAGTACGCGGACGTATTCCGGGACTCAGGGGGAAGCATATTCCTGGGCGAAAAGGTTAGCCGTATTCAAATCAATCAAAGCCTCGCCCATGTGTCGACACAAAACAAGACCTATGACGCGAAGCTTGTGATCAACTGCGCGGGCCTGTACTCCGACAAGATCGCACGGCTTACATCAAAGAACATAAACGTAAAAATCGTCCCATTCCGGGGCGAATATTACAAGCTCAGGAAGGAAAAGGAGTATCTCGTAAGGACTCTTATCTATCCGGTGCCTGACCCGGCATTTCCCTTTCTCGGGGTCCACTTCACCCGGATGGCGCGAGGTGGTGTCGAGGCCGGCCCCAATGCAGTGCTCGCCTTCAGCCGGGAAGGATACCGCAAGTCCGACATCAATCTGGCTGAACTCGGCGAGACCCTGGCATGGCCAGGGTTCAGAAAAGTGGCAGCAAAATACTGGCGGACTGGGCTCGGCGAGATGTACCGTTCCTTCTCGAAGGCGGCCTTTACCCGGGCATTGCAAAAAATGGTTCCTGAAGTTCGCGAAAGCGACCTGGTCGAAGGTGGTGCAGGGGTACGCGCTCAGGCATGCGACCGCACGGGAGGCCTGGTCGACGATTTCATGATCGTCGAAGAACCCCGTGTCATCAATGTATGCAATGCTCCTTCTCCGGCAGCAACTTCCTCCCTTTCGATCGGCCTGACCGTATCTGAACTGGCGCGCAAGCGACTGTGAGCGTCATCCGCGAATGGCGGTCACTTCAATCTCCACGTGATAGCGGGACGCGATGAGTGCTCATATGTTTAGTGTGTAAGTCCTGCCATTTTCAAAAGTCGCGGGAATAATAAATCTTTGTACCCCTTAACCGACGACAGCATGAAAGAAATAACGGTTGAAGAACTCAAGGAATTGAAAGACTCGGGTGCCGACTTCCAGTTGATCGATGTACGTGAACCACACGAATACGACATCTGTAACCTCGAAGGTGAATTGATTCCCCTGGGAAACATTCCTGCAAACGTCGACCGCATATCGCGCGACAAGCAGGTGATCGTGTATTGCAGAACCGGCCGGCGAAGTGCCGACGCCATCCACTGGCTGGAGCGGAACCACAAGTTCGACAACCTGTACAACCTGCAGGGCGGCATCATGGAGTGGGCGCGGGAAATCGATCCCGACATGGAAACCTACTGACGGGCTACGTTGGCGGAGGCCTCCAGGGCCTGCTGGATATCACGGGTGATGTCGGTGATGTCTTCGAGCCCTACCGAAACCCGTATCGTTCCGGGGCATATGCCTACCGCGGCACGCTCCTCATCGCTGAGCTTTGAATGTGTAGTCGATGCGGGATGGGTAACCGACGTCCGCGTATCGCCAAGGTTCGCCGTCAGCGACGCCATCTTGAGCGCATTGAGAAAATTCCTGCCCCTGTCGACGCCACCCTCCACTTCAAACGCCACAAGGCCGCCGCCCAGCTTCATCTGTTTTTTCGCGAGTGCATGCTGCGGGTGTGAAGGCAGATGAGGATACTTCACCGACTTCACGCCGGGAAAACCTTCCAGCGAGCGGGCAAGCTCCAACGCATTCTGGCAATGGCGTTCCATGCGGACAGCGAGCGTTTCCAGACTCTTTGAAAGCACCCAGGCATTGAAAGGCGACAACGAAGGCCCTGTATGGCGCGCAAACGTCCGGACCTCCCGAATCAACTCGCGCGTGCCCAGGATGGCGCCGGCTATGACGCGACCCTGACCGTCGATAAATTTCGTTGCAGAGTGGGTTACAACATGTGCACCCCACCGGGCCGGATTCTGAAGGTAAGGCGTCGCGAAGCAGTTGTCGACGTTCAGGATAAGATTGCGCTTGCGCGCAAGCGTGCCCAGTGCTTCGAGGTCGGCGACGTCAAGCGCCGGATTGGACGGCGTTTCCACGAACAGCATTTTCGTTTCCGGTCTGATGGCGGCCTCCCAGCGATCTATGGGCGCCGTGATATCGACATATGAGTGGGTGATGCCGAAGCGCGGGAAAATGGAGTTCAGGATCTGGTGCGTCGACCCAAAGAGGGAGCGCGACGCAACGACGTGGTCGCCCGTACGGAGCAGGGCGGCCATACTGGCAAACATCGCGGCCATGCCGGATGCTGTTGCCACACCATCTTCCGTACCTTCCATGGCACAAAGCTTTTCGACGAGCTCTGTAGTATTTGGATTGGAGAACCGGGAATAGATGTTACCCGGTATCTCATCGGCAAACATCGCCCTCGCCTGTTCCGCATCATCAAATACGAAGCTTGAGGTCAGGAACACCGCCGATGAGTGTTCCCGGTAAGGGGTTCGTTGCTGACCGTCGCGTATGGCCCGGGTTTCAAATTTCTCTTGATCTTTCATGTGCCTCAGCTTCCTCGTATAATTTCAAAATTGTGGGTAATGGTAGTAGCCGCCATCGTCTCGGCCACCGAGCAATATTTTTCGACCGCCAAACTTACGGCTTTCTCGGCTTTGTCCTGATCGATGTCGCCATAAAGCTTGAAATGAATGTGTGCTTTCACAAACGGAGCCGGCACGGCATCCTTTTCGCGCTCGCCGGTAACGGTAATATGGATATCGTTAAGCGGTTGCCTTTGCTTGCGGAGGATGTTGATCACGTCGATGGCGCTGCATGCACCAAGCGAGGAAAGAAGGGCCTGCATTGGTCGCATCCCCAGATGCTGGCCGCCGATATCAGGCGAGGCGTCGATATGTATTGTGTTGCCGTGTTCGTTGGCGGCTTCAAGGTGAAAGGCGTCGTTAAGCCTTCGCAGTTCTATTTTCATCGTCGTCAAAGTTAGCGATTCTACGGTACGGGATCACAGACCCGGCCAGCATAGCCAACGTGCTTGCCACAACGCCGGGGATCAGCGACGGTATGCCGATGGGGTACATCTCAAACCACGCCCAAACAGCGATGCCGCATACCATGGATAGCAAAGCTCCGGTGGATGTCGCCCCGCGCCAGTACATGCCTGCAGCCATGGGAACAAACAGGGAAACGAGGCTCATTATGGAGGACCCGGCTACAAGCTCATAGATGTTGGAATTGAGACAAGCCATGGTAGCTGACGCTGCGCCGATCACGAGTATAGACGTACGGGTCCACCATACCAGACTGCGGTCCGACATCTTTCCCTTCATCAATGGCCTGACAATATTTTCGGAAACGATTGCAGACGGTGCCAGCAGCGCTGAACTTGTCGTGCTGAGAACGGCGCTGAGCAGCGCACCGAAAAAGAGCACCTGAATCGGTAGGGTTGTGTGGGCGAGCACCATGGCAGGAAGAACAAGCTGGGTATCCATAGCAGTTCCCTCCGGGTAGAGCTGGCGGGCGCAAAGGCTGATAAACAGCGGGAGCATCGCGACCGTCAGATACAGCAGGCTCGAGTAGTAACAAGACCGGACGGCGACGCGCTCCGAGCCCGACGCCATGACGCGCTGAAAAACATCCTGTGAGGGTATGGAGCCCAGACCCAGTACGGACCAGGCCGCCAGGTAAGTAGCTACTCCTGACGGCGTCACATCAGGATAAAATCTGAAGGTATCTGCAGGCGCACTGCCGATCACATGCAAGAACCCGCCAGCTTTTTGGTTGACTACAACCGCGAGCACAACCAGTCCCGCAACGATTACAATGCTCTGCACAAAGTCGGTTATCGAAATAGCCCACATGCCCCCCGCGCAAGTGTAAAGCGTGACTGCGCAAGCACTGATGACGACCCCTTGCCACACGGGCAGGCCGGTTATGATATTGAGGATTAGCCCCAACGCCACAAGCTGGCCGGCAGCGTAGCCAAAATACGATGGTACGAGGAAGATACTGGCGAATAACTCCGTCCGGTGCCCGAATCGCACACGAAAGAAGTCGCCCAGTGTCAGCAGGTTCATCGCGTAAAGTTTTCGCGCGAACAGGGCGCCGAACAGAAAGAGGCAAAGCGATGCCCCGAAAGGATCTTCTACCACGGCGAGGAGGCCTCCATCGAGAAACTCCGATGAAGCGCCAAACACGGTTTCAGAGCCGAACCACGTGGCAAACAGCGCGGACGTACTAAGCAGAAGAGGCAGGCTCCGGCCGGCGAGCATAAAGTC
>DASVCT010000032.1:0-5111 GCA_036381475.1 Cyclobacteriaceae bacterium | reverse complement strand
CACTTTATTCCATAGCCATGAAAACGAAATCCTTACTATTCATCATAGCCGCTGCAATTCTCCTTTCTTTCACAGTGATAAGCAACCAGTCGAAAGACGTGCCGACTGCTACCGCCAGTAGCACGGTTACACCTGCGCAATCATCGCCCAATAGCGGCTTTGCAATGGAGGATCCGAATCAGTGGTAAATTGAACCTAAACTTGTCCGAAATGAAAAAAGGTACGCGGAATCGTGTACCTTTTTTCATTTGTTATAAAGAAAAGTGACCACCGTGCTGAATATTTCCTTCAAAAATGAATGCTCGTCGGCAGCGTGTGTGCACTTCGCAGTTAAAAAAATGGGCCCACCTCTCCAGGCATTGCCTGGCCCGGAGCTATTGTTCTTCGGTCATTACATTTTGCAGAGCCGAACGGCAAACGGAGAATCCTGTCACATAAGCCGCGCGTAGGTGCGGACCATCGTGGAAAACCGGCAGATGAAGTGAAGATATCCGTCGGTGAGTTGCCGATAACGCTGAAAAAAAGTAACCACCCCCGGTTTAATGCACGCCTTCCGCGAGGTTAGCACTGAGGCGATTTTGTCACAATTGATACTCAAATGTGACAAAATCACACAAAATCTTACATCGAAAATTGGAGTAAAAACGGCCCCTAGCGCCCTTGTTTGTCCGTGTGGAAGGCCTCTCTGGGCCGCAATTGCAGAGTTTGGAACAACTCCTGATCGGCGGTGTATCCGGGGTTCGGCGTAGTGAGCAATTTGTCTCCGGCGAAGATGCTGTTAGCTCCTGCCAGGAAGCACAGCGCCTGCTCTTCCATCGTCATGCGCACCCGACCTGCCGACAACCGAACCATGGCGCGCGGCATGATGATCCGTGCCGTAGCAATCATCCGCACCATATCCCAAACCGGAACCTTTGGCTGGTCCTCAAGAGGCGTCCCGGGCACCGGAACCAGCGCGTTGATAGGGACCGACTCCGGATGGCGGGGTTGATTCGCCAGTGTGACCAGCATATCGATGCGGTCGGTCTCGCCCTCACCCATACCGATGATTCCTCCCGAGCATACGGCTATCTCCGCTTCGCGAACATGCTCCAGCGTCTCGAGACGGTCGTCATAGTTGCGTGTAGAGATGATCTCATGGTAAAACGACTCGCTCGTGTCGAGGTTATGGTTGTAGGCGTACAATCCTGCTTCCTTCAGGCGACGCGCTTGCGTCGGGGTCAGCATGCCCAGCGTGCAGCATACCTCCATGCCCATCGCGTTAACGCCCTTTACCATCTCGATGACTTTGTCGAAGTCGCTGTTGTCGCGAACTTCACGCCACGCAGCGCCCATACAAAATCGGGTGCTTCCTGCTTCCTTTGCTTCGCTCGCCTTCGCGAGTACTTCTTCGACATCAAGCAGTCGGTGTACCGTGATTCCGGTGTGATAACGCGCAGCTTGTGGACAATAACTACAATCCTCCGGGCACCCACCGGTCTTGATCGACAAAAGGGTGCACACCTGCACTTCGGAAGGATCATGATACCGGCGATGTACGGAGGCCCCGCGGTAAATCAGTTCCATTATGGGTGTGTTGTATATTGACGCTACCTCATCGCGGGTCCAGTCGTTCCGTATTTCGTTCATAGTATCGTTGATCATTCCAAAACAATTTTGAAGGGAAGGCGGGCCTGCGCACCCTGGTATTCACTGAGCTTCCTGGCCTCGTTGTACCAACGGTGGAGGGCGCCCAGTTCGGAACGAGTCTGTTCCTCCTGCGCCTGTTGAAGCCACAACTGCAGGAACGATTTCCGTTCCGGATAATAGCGCAGCCTGTAATCGTCGGATACGCCCGCGCGCTCTGCTGCGATCTGCACGGCTTCATCAAAACCGCCCAACACATCGACAAGACCTATCTCCGCAGCTTTTTCACCCGTCCATACCCGTCCTGCTGCGACAGCCCGGACGTCATCCTTGCTCATGTCCCGGCCTTCTGCGGCTTTTTCCAGGAAAGTCTCGTAGCTTTCGTCGAGTTCCTGCTGCCAGAAAGCGCGCTCTTCTTCAGTGAGAGGTCGGGTAACAGTGAACATCTCGCCAAACTTACCTGTGCGCACTTCGTCGAAGGTGATTCCCAGTTTTTCGTCAAAGAAATCCGACAGATCGAACATGATACCGAAGATACCGATCGACCCTGTGATCGTCGCGGGGCGAGCCACAATGGTATCGCAGGCCATGGCCAGGTAGTAACCTCCGGAAGCCGCATAGTCGCTCATCGAGGCAATTACCGGCTTCACCTGCGAGGCAAGTCTGAGCTCATGCCAGATCCGATCGGACGACTGAAACTCGCCGCCTGGCGAGTTGATGCGAAGTACAATCGCCTTCACGCGATCGTTCGTTCTCGCCTTGCGTATGAGCTTCACATAGGTATCCGCGCCTACAAGAGGTTCCGTTTGCTGATCCGATTCGCCGGGGAGTATTGTACCCTCCGCTACGATCACCGCGATCTCGTTGCCGGACGGTCCATAAGGACTAAAGCTCTTGCGATAACGTCCGTACTTCACAAGCGAAAGGTCGTCGCGGTCGCTCACCCCGACGCGTTCCATAAGTATGTTCTCCACTTCATCGGAATACAATGCGGAGTCGATCAGGTTCAGCGCCTCGGCCTGTTTCACATCACGAGCCAGACTGTTGTCGGCCATGCGCTTCAGGTCAGCCACAGGAATGCCGCGGCTTTCGGATATGCTCTTCAGGAGCTGCGCCTGAATGGTTTCGATAATGGCGGTAAGCTGCAGGCGATTTTCCTTGCTCATGGATTCCTGGAGAAAGGGTTCCACCGCGCTCTTGAATTCGCCTACGCGAAACACCTGGGGATGGATCGAAAGTTTGTCCAAAAGTTTTTTGAACGACACGAATTGTGCAGTCAACCCGTTGAATTCAAAACGTCCTTCCGGGTTCATGTAAACCTTGTCTGCCGCGGAAGCCAGGAAGTAAGCGCCTTCACTCATGTTGTTCGAATAGGCGATGACCCATTTGCCGCTTTCCTTGAATTGGAGAAGCGCATCGCGTATTTCTTCCAGTGTCGAAAGTGATGCCCGCGGTTGTTCCGCCTTAAGCAGAATGCCCTTGATGTTATCGTCATTGCGCGCATGTTCGATGGTGCGAATCAATTGGAGAAGGCCAACATTCTGTTCGGATGTACCGGGTAGCGGCAAGCCAGCCAGCGGATCTTCCACTTCAAGTTCGTTTATCGGACCGTCGAGGTCGATGTGCAGGATCGAATTGCCCCCGATGATTACCTTTTTCTCTCCTGTCATGCCGGCAATGACTGCAATAATCAGCAAGGCAAAGACGATCATTGCTACCAATGCCCCCAGGCATGAAGAAAGAAATGCTTTGAAAAATCCCATTTAGTGTATTTTTGTGGTCCAAAAATAAGGAATGTGCCTACCATTATAAAACCAGGCAGGCAATCCGGGCAAATGGGGTCAAATAGGATTTTCCTCCTCCTGGGATCAAATCTGGGCGATACTGCTGCGAATCTGTCCCTGGCCCAGGAAGAAATCGCCTCGAGGGTGGGCGTCATCGACGCGGCATCATCACGATACCGCACTGCTCCCTGGGGAAAGCCAGACCAACCGTTCTTCCTCAACCAGGTCGTACAAATCAACACCGAGCTAAATGCGCAGGAACTGCTGGATGGTATTAATGCAATCGAATCTTCGATGGGTCGCGTAAGGCGCGTGAAATGGGAGGCGCGGATCATTGATATCGACATCCTGTTTTATGGCGACGAGATCATTCACAACGGGCGCCTTGACATTCCCCATCCCGGTATCCCCTTCCGGCGCTTCACCTTGGAGCCCCTCGCTGAGTTGAGCCCACAGTTTATCCATCCGGAATTAAAAAAGAGTGTCAGCACGTTGCTAATGGAATGCCCCGATCACTCCGAAGTCGAGCGGCTGCCTTAAGTCGATTGATCAGCGCGGTGAAGGGGAAAAGTCGCCCGTTTCAACATCGGGCGCGATCTTTCGGACCAATCCCTGCAATACCTTGCCCGGTCCACACTCAAAAAACTGCCGAGCGCCATCCTTCACCATATTCTGGACCGATTGTGTCCATCGGACGGGGGCGGTAAGCTGTGCAATAAGGTTTCGACGAATATCATCTTCGCTGACGGACGGAAGGGCATTTACATTCTGATAAATCGGGCACACCGGCCTTGAAAATTCCGCCGACGCAATCGCTTCGGCAAGCTCCTGACGCGCGGGCTCCATAAGAGGCGAATGAAAGGCGCCGCCGACCGGAAGCATCATAACGCGCCTGGCACCCGCCGCCTTGAGTTTCTCGCATGCAAGCGTCACCGCCGCGGTGGTTCCCGATATCACGAGTTGACCGGGACAGTTATAGTTCGCGGGCACAACCACATCGTCAATCGACGCACAAATTTCTTCCACAATCTCATCGTCGAGGCCCAGTACCGCAGCCATAGACGAAGGGTTCATATCGCACGCCCGTTGCATCGCCTCCGCGCGGCGTGCCACCAGCCGCAGTCCATCATCATATGTGAGGGCTCGCGATGCAACCAATGCGGAAAATTCACCGAGTGAATGGCCCGCAACCATATCCGGATTGAATTCGTCGCCCGATAATGCCGTCGCAACGGAGTGAATGAAAATCGCCGGTTGAGTAACGCGCGTTTGTTTCAGCTCCTCTGCGGTCCCCGAAAACATTATGGACGTGATATTAAACCCTAACAGCGCATTGGCCCTATCGAACAAATCGCGCGCGGCAGGATTCGACTCGTAGAGCTCCTTGCCCATTCCTGGAAACTGCGAACCCTGCCCGGGGAAGATGTATGCTTTCACTTAGGTGCTGCCTATGATGAGGGGTAAAGGTAGGAAGGATGACGGAATATGGAAATATGGGGTAGAGTGTTGAAGTGTTGAAGTGTTGAAGTTTGCTCTTAGCCGCTTGCGTGCGTCGGATACTCTGGCACTACGATTTCAGCGCTCTGCAAATAAGAGTCAAAATGGAGACCGAGGTTAACATTTCCACCAGGCAAACGCAGACATTATTATTCTTGGCACACTAGCGGCCTGCAGGGACTTCAACACTTCAACACTTCAACA
>DASVCT010000031.1:0-42120 GCA_036381475.1 Cyclobacteriaceae bacterium | reverse complement strand
ACACTTCCCCTATACCCCTATACCCCTATATACCTTATACCCTTATACCCTTATACCCTATACCTTATACCCTTATTTCCTTATTTCCTTATTTCCCTATTCCCCTAACACCCCCCTTTCACCTCGCCACTCTCCCCGACGCATCCCCTTTCATCAGTTTCTCAACTTCGTCCACGGTGACGAGGTTAAAGTCGCCCTTGATGGTGTGTTTCAGGCATGAGGCCGCCACCGCAAAATTCAGCGCACGCTGGTCGTCGCCTGAATAGGTCAGCAGTCCATAGATCAGGCCACCCATGAAGGAATCGCCTGCACCGACACGGTCGACAATGTGAGTGATCTGATAGGTAGGCGCCTGATACAGTTTTTTCCCGTCCCACAGTACACCCGACCAGGAGTTGTGGCTGGCGCTGACGGATCCGCGCAATGTGATAATCACCTTACGCGCCTTAGGGAAGCGGGCCATCAGCTGGCGCCCTACCGACTCGTATGCCGCACCCGTAACATGCCCCGCTTTGACGTCCACTCCTTCTGGTTTAATGCCGAACACCATTTCAGCGTCCTCCTCGTTTCCGAGGATCACATCGCAATGTTTGACGAGTTCTTCCATTACTTCTCCGGCCTTTTTGCCCCACTTCCAGAGTTTCGCCCGATAGTTCAGGTCTGTCGAGATAGTGATGCCCTTCTTAGCCGCCGTTTCGCAGGCCTCCTGGCAGACTTCAGCCGCGCCCTGCGACACCGACGGCGTGATGCCGGTCCAGTGAAACCACGACGCGCCGTCCAGCGCCTGGTCCCAGTCAATCATTCCCTTTTTAATGGAAGCAAGCGAGCTGTTGGCCCGATCGTAGACGACCTTGCTGCCGCGGCTTACCGCTCCCGTTTCGAGGAAATAGATCCCGACGCGGTCGCCACCGCGGTGTATGCAGTCTGTCCTTACGTTATACTTACGGAGCGTGGCGATGGCCGCCTCGCCGATATCATTTTTCGGGAGGCTGGTGACGAACCGCGCATCGATGCCATAGTTGGCAAGCGATACTGCCACGTTGGCCTCACCGCCTCCGAAGGTTGCCTCCAGGGTAGTTGCTTGTGAAAAACGAAGGAATTCAGGCGTCGCCAGCCTGAGCATGATTTCTCCAAAAGTTACAACTCGAGTCATAGATGTTTAGCGTAAAGAATATGAGGTTTTGTTAATGTTATTGAACGTATATATTATTTAAGGTGTATAGCGCATAGGTGTCTCAGGTGAGAGGGGCGAACGACGCAAAAGGGTTTACCTGCCTACGAGCCATAAGGGGGTGAAAATATTCAACAAAAAACTATATTCCGAATGAATTTATGTAGTTTGTGCAATCGATTGCGCAAGATAGTTCAATTGAAGGTATGTCCAAGAAAATTCTAAAGATTCATCCGGACGACAATGTGTTGGTAGCGCTGTCGGACCTCAAAGCGGGAGAACCAATCACCAACGGACTCACGGCCGTACACGACGTGCCCGCGAAACATAAGATAGTCATACGCGACCTGCAGGCGGGCGACGCTATCAGGATGTACGGTATCACGGTTGGCAAAACCGTCACTCCCATCACCGCGGGAGCCGCCATCACAACAGAAAATGTAAAGCACCAGGCATCGCCCTATTCCGGACGGACAGCCACCTTTTCCTGGACGCCCCCAGACGTGTCGCGATGGCGCAACGCCACATTCGATGGCTATCACCGGCCAGACGGACAGGTAGGCGTAGCGAACTACTGGCTCGTTGTCCCCCTCGTCTTCTGTGAAAACAAGAATGTCGAAGCGATACGCGACGCCTTCGAAGAAGGGTTGGGTTTCGCAAAAAACGACGTCTATAAAAGTTTCGTCACCGAACTCGTGCAATTATACAAGGCCGGCGACCTCGACGCCGTAACCCGCGCGTCCCTGCGGAACGGCGCAAACCGTCCGCACCCGCCCCTCTTCGAAAACGTGGATGGCATCAGGTTTCTCACTCACGAAGGAGGATGCGGCGGCACGCGCCAGGATGCCGAAGCTCTGTGCCGGCTCATTGCGGGCTACATCCACAACCCTAATGTCGCCGGTGCCACGGTGCTCAGCCTCGGGTGCCAGAACGCGCAGGTGCAACTCCTTAAAGAAAAGCTGGCAGAAAAAACTCCCGACTTGCAAAAGCCGCTCATTATCCTGGAACAACAGAAGTCGGGAACGGAACAAGAGATGCTTGAAGCCGCCATCCGTGAAACGTTTATGGGACTTGTTGAGGCGAACCAACTGAAACGTCAGCCCACCCCACTGAGCAAGCTGGTGGTCGGCCTGGAGTGCGGCGGCTCGGACGGATTTTCAGGCATATCCGCAAATCCGGCAATCGGGCATACGTCGGACCTCCTGGTGGCCTTGAATGCCACGACCATGCTCTCCGAGTTTCCGGAACTGTGTGGAGTCGAACAGGAGCTCATCAACCGAAGCGTCGATGACGACACTGCGAACCGGTTTGTCCAACTCATGCGTGCCTACGAACGGGCTGCCGTCGCGTCCGGATCAGGATTCGACATGAATCCTTCACCCGGTAACATCCGCGACGGACTTATCACCGACGCCATGAAGTCGGCAGGCGCTGCCAAAAAAGGCGGAACGTCGCCGGTGACCGACGTTCTTGACTACGGCGAGTACGTGAGACGACCCGGACTCAACCTGCTCTGTACACCCGGGAATGATGTTGAAAGCACTACAGCCATGGCGGGCGCCGGAGCAACGCTCATCCTCTTCACTACCGGTCTGGGTACGCCTACCGGGAATCCAATTTCGCCCGTCATTAAAGTGTCGTCGAACTCCAGGCTCGCAGCCCGGATGCCGGACATCATAGACGTCGACGCCGGACCGGTCATCACCGGAGAAAGCACCATTGAGGAAATGGGCGAAAGAATCCTGGACTTCGTGATTGAAGTCGCGAGCGGACGACGGAAGACGAAAGCCGATGCCTTGCACCAGACTGATTTCATTCCGTGGAAACGTGGCGTTTCCTTGTGATACCAGTTGCAGATGCAGGCACCGGGGGCTTGGAAAACCTTAGTCGCAACATCACAAGTCCGACTGTGACTGTCCTTAATGCTGGACTTTCTTCGAAAATGTTGACATCTTCCAAACTGCAACCTCAGAACGAATGAATTCATCCTGGAGCCGGCGCGATTTTGTAACCACCGGATTGGCCGGACTTACGCTTTCAGCGATCGGCATACCGTATAAGGTCGTAGGACAAGCACGTGGACGAAGGGACATTCACGTATTCTCCAAGCATCTTCAATGGCTCGACTACAAACACATGGCGGAGTTTGCCGCTGAATGCGGATTCGACGGTGTTGACCTGACCGTGCGACCCGGTGGCCACGTGGAACCTGATCGCGTCACGGCGGATCTTCCCCTTGCCGTAAAGGCGGTGCAGAGAACGGGCAAGAAGGTGGGCATGATCACCACTGCCATCACCGACGCAAGCGATCCAAACACCCAACCGATTCTTGAGACCGCATCCCGCCTCGGCATCGGCTGTTACAGGATGGGTTGGATGGAATACGACCCGAGCAAGAACATTGACGCCAACCTGGAGGCGTTTCTGAAAAAAACGCGGGAGCTTGCGGAACTGAATCGCAAATACAAGATCAAAGGCGGTTATCAGAACCACGCCGGCGCTAATTTCGGTTCACCGGTGTGGGACCTTGCGGGCGTCCTGCACCAGGTCAATTCTCCCTGGCTCGGAAGTCAGTACGATATCCGTCATGCCATTGTAGAAGGCGCCGGCTCGTGGCGGCTCGGCTTCGAATACATCAAACCGCACATTAACTCACTTGACATTAAGGATTTCGCATGGAAGGAATCCAACGGTCAATGGATTGCGGAAAACGTTCCTTTAGGCAAGGGCATGGTCGATTTCGAAACCTTCCTCCCACTTATGCGAACGCTCCCGGCAGACCTACCGGTTAGTCTCCATTATGAATACGATCTGGGTGGTGCCGAGCATGGAGGCCAGGCAGTAACGAAGTCCGCCGCGGAGATCATGAGTCTGATGAAGGCCGACCTGGATTTTCTGAGAGAAAGGATTTAACATAACACCGAACCCTAACCCATGAAGAAAGTTCTCCTCCTCTTGATCGCCCTAGCGGGGATCCAAAGCGCCCATTCCCAGCAAAGCGGACTACCTGAACGGCTGGGCTATCCGGCCGGTACGAAGCTTCTCATTGTCCATGCCGACGACATCGGTGTTTCCCACTCACAAAACGCGGCGACTTTCGAGGCCTTTGCCGGCGGACTTGTTTCGTCAGGAAGTATCCTGGTTCCATGTCCCTGGTTCCCTGAGATCGCTGAGTACGCGCGAAACCACCCGGCGGCGGACCTTGGCATTCACCTGACACTGACCAGCGAATGGAACCTCTACAAGTGGGGTCCTGTAGCCCCGCGGGAAAAGGTGCCAAGCCTCGTCGACGACAAGGGATTTCTTTATGCTGACGTCGCCACGGTTGTTTCTAAGGGAAAGCCGGCCGACGTCGAGACCGAATTGCGTGCGCAAATCGAACGGGCAAAGAAGTTCGGCATCGATCCAACACACTTCGATTCGCACATGGGCACGTTGTTTTCGTCGCCGGAGTTCCTCAAGATATACATTGAACTTGGCCGGGAGTACAAAGTGCCTGTGATGCTGATCAACGCAATCACATCGGCGTACCCGGGTCTTGCCAACGAGAATGACGTTATCATCGACCAGATTTTCATTGCCTCTCCTGCCGACTATAAGAATGGAATGAAGGCGTTTTATACAAAAACGCTGAAGTCCATACCCCCGGGCGTCAGTTGCCTCATCATCCATACCGCGCACGACAATGCCGAAATGCAGGCAGTTACGAAGGGCTTTGTCGACTACGGGTCGGCGTGGCGGCAGGCGGATCTCGACTTCTTCACGAGCGAGACGTGCCGGCAGATACTTCGTGAAGAAAAAATTCAGTTGATTACCTGGAAAGAAATTCGCGACAAGTTATTACGCTGAAGTCGCCAGAAGATTTTGCACACAACCTGGTATCACTGCTTGAGTCCAAATCCGAGGAAGACCCCGTCGAGGGCACTTTCGGGGAAAAGGTAGTATTTGAATACCTCCTTTTCGCCGTTGATTTCAAGGACACCCTTACAGATCAGGTCGGTGTGGTCAAGTCCTTCCTGGCTGATCAGGTCGTGCACTTCAGGTAGTCCCTCTATCAGCGGTAGCGATTCGAGTTGTGGTATTGCTGGCAGTGCCGCGGCCTTCCACACGTTGGTGATGTGCCGGTCGCGACTCACCGTAAAGCGGAACACCGGCATGCCGTCGAGAAGCCGCTCGATCACACGCTCGCGGTCGTGTATTGTCAGCTCGGCCCGCTTGAGTTGCGTGATGTCCTTTGTGATGATGAACATACCCACCATTTCATTCCGGTCGTTGCGGAAAGGAATACGCGATGTTGCCGCCCAGGAAATATCGCCGTTTGCAAACACCGCGCGTTCTTCCTGATTCAGGAGGGGCTGGCCGGTACGGATGAGTTCCTGTTCTTCGCGGAAGGCTTTGTCGGCGTGCTCCCTGGAGAAAAAGTCGTAGTCCGTTTTGCCGATCATCTCTTCCGGCGACATCTTGAAGCGTTCTGCCTTGGCCTTGTTGATCCGAAGTATCCTGCTCTGACGATCCTTGTATGTAATCCGGTCGGGAAGGTATTCCATCAGCACATTGAACATGCTTTTTTCCAGTGTGAGGCTTTCCTGGATCTTTCGCATCTCCTCCGCCTGACGATGCATCTGTTCCTGCGTGGCCTGCATCTCCTCCATGTTCTGACGCATTTCTTCCTCCTGTGCGCGAAGTTCCTCTGCATGTTGCTGGGACTCGAGCAGCAGTTTTCGTGTTTTATCATTAATGCGTGCACTGGAGATCGTGGAAGCAATAATTTCAGCCACCTGCTCGACGAAGGCAATCTCGTGTTCGGCGTATTCCTTGAAGCTGGCCATCTCGAGGACACCCTCAACCTCGTCGTTGACTTTTAACGGTACGAGGAGCAGCGATGAAGGATTGGCGCCACCGAGGCCGGATGTGATGCTGACATAGTTTTGCGGCACCTTCTTCATGAAGATCGTGCGTTTTTCCAGGTAGCATTGCCCGACAAGTCCATTCCCAATGTCAAAGGTTCGTTGCAGATATTTCTTCCGCTCGAACGCATAGCACGCGATAAGTTCCAGGTGCCTTTCTTGCGTGTTTTCTTCGTTGATAATAAACATCCCACCCTGATTCGATCGGGTGTACTTTACCAACTCGGATACAATCAATCCGGCAAGCGAACGATAGTCATCGTTGCGGCGCAGTATGTCAGCAAAACGGGCAAGACCTGCCGTCGACCAGTTTCGTTTTGCATCTTCTTCATTAATGCTTTTGAGTTTTTGCCGCATTTGAAGCAGGGAATTCCCGAGAACATCCCGTTCGCCAACAGCTTTGAAATCGTGGTTGACATTTCCATCACCGATGGCGGCCGCAAATTCACTGGCCTTCTGCAGGTTGTCGCTGAGCTGATTGGCCGCGTCGATAATGGGGCGCATTTCATCATCGGCTGCCACGGCGTTTCCGGCCGTGTCGCCTTCGACAAGCCGGTTGAGGACGCCAATTGCTTCTGAAAGGGACCGGCGCATTCTTCGGATCACGCGAAAACCGCCCACCAGCAGAATGACCAATGTGGCCGCCGCGGCAATAAGGAGGACAAGTCTTGATCGCTTCGCGTGTCCGTCAATAGCCGCAAGCCTCGCGTTTAACTGATCCGACGCGTCGTCCCTAAGAATTTGATGATGGCGATCGTATTGGTGTTCCAGTTGATCGAGTTCCTGCAATCTGGGAGCAAGAAAAGCATCCTGTTCCGCGGCAAACTGGGCAAGGGAGGCGCTGTCAGGAAGTATGCTTGCAGTATGGCTTCCGAACCATTGGTCAACGTCCTGCGCCAGGCGTTCAATCCCCATCAGCGTCCGGTCCAGTGAGTCAAGTTGTGACATCACATTGTCAGAAAAAGCGTCTCTGTTGAGCCGAAGTTGTGCGATACCAGGAATAAGCGAATTTTCCCGGATTCCGTTGCGATAGTGGGCCATTACCGTGTCTCTGCGAAGGATGTCCGTTCTCACGGCGGAAGCGTACGACCTGGCATCATGGTGTAGCCTTTCCAGAATTTCGGAAAGCGGTCGATAGGTCTCACGGACCTCTTCGGAGGACACACGAATTCCCACGTTGTGCCAGGCAAGCCAGGCGGCCGTACCAATCTGGATGATGGCTATCAAAAAAATGCCAAGCCCAATCTTTCCCTGGAGCCCGGAAAACCTAAAAAATTTCAACCCTTTACTGATCATTGAATCACCCGGCCGACAACATGGGGTTACATCAAAAAATGCCGATTACAGCGGATCAAAATAACCCAATTAAAGGAAAGCAATATTGTTAAAAATGGTCCAGAACATGACATGGGTACGACAATGCCGCAATTATGCCGGACGCAGCATAGGTCGGGCTCGCTTGCACAACTGTAGCGCAAGGCCCCAGGGGTCGCGGAGCATTACCAGGTGGGAACCATCTTCCATTCTGAGTTCATCAACGCGGGTGGCACCTGCCGCAACAAGCCTTTCTGCATCGCCTGCCGGATCGTTCGATACTACGGCCAGGTGTAATTGGAGCGGATCCATGCGATCGTAGTTGGGTACTTGTTCCGGTGGGTTGTTGTAGATTTCAATCAGCATACTCCCGCTGTTGTCGGCAAGAAAGTGCGTTTGTGCCGGTCCCTCGATATGCCGAACAACCGAAAACCCGAGATGCTCTTCGTACCATGCTGCCATGGCAACAGGGTCCGCCACATTCAGCGCCATGTGTTCGATCTTGAATCCCTTACCCATTTGTTTTTGTTACTCAGCCGTTGTTTCGCTCAGCGCGAGACTCGCATAGAGCAGCGCACCAAGACCCTTGTAATCATTAATTCTCGTTTCACCGCCAACGTAATACGCGTAATCTCCTTTCGACGCTTTGATATTCAATGAACCCACCTTCACAGTTTGATCCAGGTACAGATTGCCTGCGTCGTCGTACCACGTGTAATTCCTTATGATCGAATCAAACGCTTCGCGTGCACGTTGTCGATACGATTCATCCAGCCATCCGTTGTTTGCTCCTTTTGCAAAGCCATACACAAACATCGCCGATGCCGAAGTCTCTATCCAGTTATCCGGTGCTTCGCCTTTGTCAGTTACCTGGTACCACAGTTTCGAGCGGTCATCCTGGTATCGCGCGAGGCTGGCGGCCAGGTCGCTGAACAGCTTTGTCAAGGCAGGTCGTTGCGGATGATCTTCGGGAAGGTAATCCAGACAGTCGGCGAGCGCCATAAAGTACCAGCCAATGGCGCGGCTCCAGAATGTGGGCGACGCGCCCGTAACGGGGTCTGCCCAAACCGGATTTTTGGATTCATCCCACCCATGGTACATGAGGCCTGTAGTGGAGTCGCGGGTGTGTTTCGAGATCAGCTCGATTTGCCGTACCGACTCGTCGTACCATTTGGGTTTGTTGAACACGCCTGCATATTGCATGGAGAACACGTCGGCCATGTAAATTCCATCGAGCCACATCTGGTTAGGATATATCTCCTTATGCCAGTAGCCGCCCTCTGAAGTTTTGGGTTGATGTTCGAGGTGGTGGATCAGCTGATCCGCGGCCGTCTTATATCTCGCATCGCTGGTTGCCTCAAACATGAACAGACAAAGTCGGCCCGGAAGGATATCATCGAGCCGGTATTGGGTGACATCGTATTCATCCTCGCGAATGGTGCCCTCGGGAGTAAGAAAGCGATCGAGCCAGCTTTTGATGTAGTCAAAATACTTTTGGCGACCCGTGCGTTGCCAGAGTTCGAAACCTGCGTTAAGGAACATGCCGTGTTCATAGGTCCACGCTCCCGGGGAGATGATGGTGAAGTCCTGGGAATTGGGATAAAAGTTCAGTGAGCTTTCGAAGATCTTTTCCGGCCAATTTATTGTGTCGCCGGAAGCGAACGAGGGGTAGGATTCAAGGTAAGTCAACACAAAGCGCCCGTCGGGCTCAGCCGTTCCCTCTTCAATCGCCGGTTGCGCCCCGGGGACGGCCGATATCATCATCGTATATTGCGGTTCGGCGGAAGCAAAGGGATAGGTTACGCTGAGGATGTCAGCCTCGCCATCACCGTCGGTGTCGAGGAGTTGCCCCTCCAGCGTCTTTCTGAAGTGTTGATCTGTTAGTTCGAATCCGGAATGGTTTAGCTGAGGCAAACGTGTGGTCACCTCCTTCCAGTCAATGGGCACGATGGCTTTCTCCTCTCCTCGCCGGTCATAGTTTCTGCGGACGACGACCATCATTCGGTCTGCCCCTGGGTCGCGTTCCTGTGGGGGGTCACAAGCCATGAGGGCGACGGCGGTCAGGAAGAGGAGTTTTCTCATGCGATGCTGTTGAGGATGGTGGGCACAGAATCCATGAGTAGCCCGGGCGTGCGCCGGGCTAGCTCATAGAATCAACTACCCTTCACCACAAAGAGTAATCTTAAATGCGTTGGAAGACGGCAAAATATGCGCAATCGATTGCATATTTACGGGGATAATCTCAAATTGCCAATAGTCCATGGAAAAGTTTTCCGCCGCTACTGTAAAAATTGCTCAGAGCGGCCCGATCAGCCCGAAATTGCCGGATCAGCGGCCTAAAAGGCGTTGTCCTTTAATTTATCGGCGGATAGGTAGGCCATTCGTGTTTTGTGACTTATATTGCGCAACCGATTACACACCCAACGTCCGCTTGTTTAAACGCATCCGATCATGAGCATCTCTTACGCCGTGCGTCATGCCGTGCATCCTGATGAGGTACGAACGTACTCGGCGCAACGATTGAGAGAGACATTCCTAATCGACCCGGTATTTGTCGCCGACCGCATTCAGCTTGTGTACTCACATTACGACCGGCTGATAGCCGGAGGAGCCATGCCCACGAAGGGTCCACTCCGACTTGAGACGATTCCGCCCCTCCGATCGGAGTATTTCCTCGAACGGCGTGAGTTGGGTATCATTAACGTCGGCGCCACTGGCACCGTGACAGCGGATGGCACATCGTATTCGTTGGGGTATGGTGACGCTCTGTACCTTGGCAAAGGCACGAGGGAGGTAACGTTTCATCCTTCGGAAGAGGGGGACGCCCTGTACTACATAAACGCAGCCCCGGCACATGCCACTTATCCGTCACGAAAGGTGGCCTTCAGCGAAGCAGAGTCCGTAGAGGCCGGACGTCCTGAACATGCAAACCGGCGAACGATCCGCAAGCTGCTTGTCAACAGCGTTCTCCCTACCTGCCAACTTCAAATGGGGCTGACGGAGCTAAAGACCGGCAGCGTATGGAACACGATGCCTGCCCATACGCATGACCGCCGAATGGAAGTCTACCTATACTTTGGTCTGCCCGAAGGTCAGGTCGTATGCCACTTCATGGGAGAGCCCACTGAGACCCGTCCTATTTGGCTCGGAAACCATCAGGCTGTAATATCGCCCCCGTGGTCAGTGCACTGCGGCGCAGGCACGTCAAGTTATTCGTTCATTTGGGGTATGGCTGGGGAAAATCTCGACTATGGAGATATGGACGGCATAGAACCTTCTGAAATGAGATAATGGATCTGTTCGACCTTACCGGCAAGCGGGCGGTAATCACAGGAGGCACCCACGGCCTCGGGATGGCCATGGCAAAGGGCCTGGCTGCTGCCGGCGCTGAACTGATCATCACGGGAACCACACCTGAAAAGATGCAGGCAGCACTCAAGGAATACAAGAGTGCGGGATTCAAGGCGACTGGCTACCTGTTCGACGTAACAGACGACAAGGCGGCGCAGCATTATGTAGAAACCATCGAAACGGAAGTCGGTCCCGTTGACATCCTCGTCAACAACGCAGGTATCATTAAGCGCATACCGGCTGCGGAAATGGAGACCGAAGATTTCAGGAAGGTAATTGACATTGACCTGGTAGGCCCATTTATCATGGCAAAGCATGTCGGAAAAAAAATGATTGGCCGGCACTCCGGAAAAATTATAAATATTTGCTCTATGATGAGCGAGCTGGGACGGAACACCGTATCGGCGTACGCAGCAGCAAAGGGTGGCCTAAAGATGTTAACCCGAAATCTCGCCACCGAATGGGCGAAGCATAACATCCAGGTGAATGGCATAGGCCCGGGATATTTCAGAACAACCCAGACTGCGCCCCTGATCGTAGCTGGCAACCCCTTCAATGAGTTCATCATCAGCCGGACACCCGCCGGTCGATGGGGCGATCCGGATGACCTCGCCGGTACGGTCGTGTTCCTGGCCTCGAAAGCCAGCGACTTCGTCAATGGCCAGATCATCTATGTCGATGGAGGGATCCTGGCGACAATTGGGAAACCGGCGAATGAATAGAAGGGGGAGATAGGGAAATAGGGAAATAGGGAAATAAGGGTATAGGGGTATAAGGGTATAAGGTAATAGAGGGGTATAGGGTATAGGGGAAGTGTGAGAGTGAGAGTGAGGGTGGAGAACCGATTTCAATAAACTCAAACCGTGGTTGAATTATCAACTAACTAAGACGCTATGATCGAAGACAACATCAACACACTAACACATCAACACATCAACACTTTAAACCATAAGGGTATAAGGGTATAAGGTATATAGGGGTATAGGGGTATAGGGGAGAGATGAGAGTGAGTGTGAGTGTGAGAGTGGAGAACCGATTACCGGCTACCATAAACTAAAAACCTGGTTGGAACTATCAACTAACCAAGACGCTATGATAGAAGACATCAACACTGTAAAGCGACCGTAGGTCTGCTTTATGGCATTAAACAAGTACTCAACGGGCCATGCCAACTATACATGATATCGCAAAGGAGCTTAACATAACGGCTTCGACGGTTTCACGGGCGCTGAATAATCATCCGCGCATCAGTGAGGCCACAAAGAAAGCAGTACTCAAGGTTGCCAAGCGGCTGAACTATCAGCCGAACAACATCGCTGCCGCGCTCAGGAACGGAAGGAGCAACATCATCGGCATCATCGTTCCCACTGCCGACCGAAGTTTCTTCGGCTCTGTAATACGCGGCATCGAAGACGTGGCAAAGAAGTCGCATTACAACGTCATGATCTGCCAGACGCACGACGATTATGAAAGCGAAGTCTCCACCGTAGAGGCGCTGCTAAATGCCCGCGTTGACGGTATCATGGTTTCGTTCGCGAAGAATACCGAGAACTTCGATCATTTTCATAAGGTGCACGAAAGAGGCATCCCCCTCGTCTTGTTCGACCGATCCTTCAAAGGGCTTGACGTCAGTCAGGTAGTCATCGACGACTACCTCGGCGCCTATCAGGCTACGGAGCACCTCATCCAGCAAGGGTGCAGGCGCATCGCTCATTTCACAAGTGTAAAGAAAATCAGCATCTACAAAGAACGGCTTCGGGGATACCGGGAGGCACTTGAAGCATACAACATCCCTTATCGGAAGGAACTTGTGCTGGAGAGCTACCTGCAATATGAAGATGGCCTTGAAGGGCTCAACCGACTCCTCGATCTCGATGAATGGCCCGACGCCATCTTCTCAGCCAGCGCCTACAGCGCCGTGGCCGCGCTGACGGCCTGCAAGGAAAGGGGAATACCGGTACCCGAGACGATCGCGATAGTAGGTTTTGCAAACGAACCCTTTACCTCGTTTTGCGATCCTCCCATGTCGACCGTAGACCAGGTAAGCATGCAGATCGGCAATGCTGCAGCTGAAATTTTTCTCGAGCAAATCGCCGTGGGAAGAGAACGTTTCGTGCCCAAGCGAATCGTGCTCACGCCTGAATTGCTAATTCGCAAATCCTCGCTGAAGGACCCGGCTAAATTGACCGATAAACCATAACTTACGGCGCCGGACTATAATAGTCCAATTAATTTTCCCTCAAATGACCACCAACGCGTTCTTTACCGAAGACTTTCTCCTCTCAAATGAATTTGCACGAAGGCTCTACCATGACTATGCAAGTAAGCAACCCATAATTGACTATCATTGCCACCTCCCACCCCGCGATATCGCAGAAGATACACGTTTTGAAAACCTGACAGCGATCTGGCTGGCGGGCGACCATTATAAATGGAGGGCTATGCGCGCCCTGGGCGTCCCTGAGACTTACATCACGGGCGGCGCCAGTCCGATAGAGAAGTTTCGGAAATGGGCCTACACCGTGCCGTATACCGTGCGGAACCCACTGTTTCATTGGACGCTGCTGGAATTGAAACGGTACTTCGATGTTGACGAACTGCTGACGGAAAAAACAGCCGATGCTATTTACCAGTCGTGTACCGACAAGCTCCAAACTCCCCCTTATCACACGAGGAATCTTCTGAAGCGCATGCAAGTGCGCGTGGTTTGCACTACCGACGATCCGACCGATACGCTCGAGTATCACCGCAAAATTGCCGCCAGTGATTTCAGCATCAGGGTAATACCGGCCTTTAGACCCGATAAAGCTTACGCCGTTGAGAAGCCTGCGGCATTTAACCAATACATTTCCCGACTTTCCGAGGTCTCCGGCGTAACGATTTCCGATCACGACTCGCTCCTGGAGGCACTTGAAAAGCGCGTCGACTTCTTCCACAGCCATGGATGCCGGCTGTCCGATCACGGGCTCGAACATCTGTATTATTTCGAAAAAGCACCTGCTGACATCTCGGTCATATTCGGAAAGCTGAAAAACAATGAGTACCTCTCGGTCGACGAGGCACGGTATTTTCGCTTTGTTACTTTGCTTGGATTGTGCCGAATGTATCATGCCAGAGGCTGGGCGCAACAGTTCCACCTGGGCGCGCTGCGCAACAACAACACGCGAATGCTGGATACGCTCGGACCGGATACCGGTTTCGACTCTATCGGGGACTTCAGCCAGGCACGCAACTTGTCATCTTTCCTGAATGAATTAGACCGCACCGACCAGCTGCCACGGACCATCCTGTACAACCTCAACCCTGCCGACAATGAAGTATTTGCTGCCATGATCGGCAACTTCAACGATGGAAAAACGCGAGGAAAGATGCAGTACGGATCGGCATGGTGGTTCCTTGATCAGAAAGACGGCATGGAAAAGCAGATCAACGCCTTGTCGAATATCGGGTTGCTCAGCTGCTTCGTTGGAATGATCACCGATTCGCGAAGCTTCCTCTCCTACCCGCGTCACGAATACTTCAGAAGGATACTATGCAACCTTATCGGCAAGGATGTAGAAAACGGGGAATTGCCCCCCGATGAAAAGTGGCTCGGAAAACTCGTTGCCGATGTGTGTTATTACAATGCCCGGGAGTACTTCCAGTTTGAAAACGCCTGATGTCTCAGCTTAGGCCACTAGACAGATCGCATGCAGGCGTCAAGTCGCAGCGACCGATAAAGGTACTTCAGTTCGGTGGCGGTAACTTTCTCCGTGGTTTCGCCGACTGGATGGTGGACATTCTCAATGAACGCACGGACTTTAATGGCGACGTTCAGATCGTGCAATCTATTGGAAAGGGTAACGCGGCCCTCCTCAATGAGCAGGAAGGACTGTACCATGTTGTACTCAATGGCCTCGTAAATGGAAAGGCGCACCGCGAAATCCGCCTGATTACTTGCGTGCGCGGTTTTGTAAACCCTTCGGTCGAACCTGACCGTTTCCTTGACATGGCGAAGGACCCGGATCTGAAGATCATCTTTTCCAACACCACCGAAGCAGGGATAACGTTTGCTCCTGGCGATTCCGATCCGGCAGCGATGCCCAGATCGTTTCCCGGTAAGCTCGCTTTGTTCCTGTATCACCGGTACCGGCACTTCGGGAGCGACAGCGACAAAGCGCTGACGATCATACCCTGCGAACTCATTGAAAGGAACGGCGAAACGCTGAGAGAACTGGTGATCCGGTATCTCACGCTGTGGAAGCTTAAAAAGGGGTTGCTCTCCTGGGTCGAGAGTCACACGACGTTCTGCAATACACTCGTCGACCGCATTGTGCCGGGATTTCCTCGTGAGAACGTCGAGGAAATATGGAATGAAACGGGATTCAAAGACCAGCTTGTCGTTACGGCGGAGCCATATCACCTTTTCACGATTCAAGGCCCACCACACGTGCAGCACCTGTTGCCCGGCCCCCGCGCTGGTTTGAATACTATCTTCACCGAGGACCTGGACCGATACCGGACGCGTAAGGTGAGAATTCTCAACGGCGCCCACACATGCCTTACGCCCATTGCATTGCTCCATGGTATCAAGACAGTCCGCGAAGCCGTGGAGCATCCGTTCACAGGTCCGTTTCTTGAAGAGGCCATTCGTCAAGAGATCATTCCGACGCTTCCCAGCTCGGGGGAGGAACTGATCCAATACATGAACTCCGTTCTTGAGCGTTTCCGGAATCCTTACATCCGGCATGAGTTGCAGTCGATAGCACTAAATTCCATATCAAAATTCCGGGTTCGCGTCCTGCCATCGCTCCTTGCCTACATGGAGCGTTTTGGCACTGTGCCCGAAAGGCTGGCCTTCTCGCTGGCTTGCCTGATACAGTTTTATCGCGGCGACTTGCCGTTGAACGACGAAGGTCATGTACTGGATGTGTTTCGTGAGGCTTGGGACCAGGGCAATGAAGGGGAGGTAACATCCTACGTCCTGGCCCGTAACGATTTATGGGGAATGAATCTTAATGATCGGGCCGGTCTCGGCGACCTGGTAACGGCGTTTCTCGGGCTTCTCCGGAATCACACCGTCCCGGACGCGTTTGCGGCGGGGATTCGCACAGGCAATATTCCAAAACCCTGACGGTACATTTCCGTAGTTACCTTGAAATCAAGTAATTTTGAGAATGAACCGCCGCGAATACCTCTACCGTATGGCAGCTGTTGGCATGCTGCCGGCCTTTTCGTCGTGGATGTCTATGGATAATGGCTTGATCAAACGGAGAATTCCCGGAACCAGGGAAAGTGTTACGGCCATAGGCGTGGGTACCTGGGAGACCTTCGACGTCGACAGCAGCAGGGCGCAGGACCTCGAGCCCCTGCGCGAAGTACTTACCCTTTTCGTCGGTAAGGGAGGCAATGTCATCGATACGTCTCCCATGTATGGCTTCGCTGAGCGAAATGTGGGCACACTTTCAACGGAAGCGGGTATAAACCAGCAGCTTTTCCTGGCTACTAAAGTTTGGACAAGCGGTAAAGAAAACGGCATCGCTCAAATGAAGGAGTCGCTTCAGCTGCTGAAGCGCGACAAGATCGACCTGATGCAGATCCACAACCTGGTCGACTGGAAAACACATATCAAGACGCTGCGCGAGTGGAAGGACAAGGGAACCATTCGCTATATCGGCATCACGCATTACCGTGAAAATGCCTACCAGGAGATGGAGTCTATCATGAACTCCGAGCCCATCGACTTCATACAGGTGAATTACAATATCGTTGACAGAAAAGCGGCCGACCGACTTCTACCGCTCGCCGCGGAAAAGGGTATCGGCGTCATCATCAGCCAGCCCTTTGGTTATGGTCGGCTTTTCGACCGGGTGAAATCGAAGACGCTGCCAGAATGGGCCGGGGAATTCGACTGCCGGTCGTGGGCCCAGTTCTTCCTCAAATACATTATCTCCCATCCCGCCGTCACATGCGCCATTCCGGGTACGGGCGTTCCTGCGCACCTGCTCGATAACATCCAGGCCGCCTATGGTCGCCTTCCCGATGAGGCTGCGCGCGAACGGATGGTGAAGGCGATTTAAAATATTGCTATTGTAAAAAAAAAGTAGAGACGCCCAATTTGAGCGTCTCTACAATGACTATTTGGTCGGCAACCGGTTTTCCTAGTTCGCGGGTACCAGTTCGCCTTCACCGGGACCATCCACCCACATTAACGGCGTGACGTTTGTTTCAGCACCCGGGTATCCGGGATTTTGGTTAATGTGGCCCAGGGTATTCGCATTGATGGCTGCAGCAGGTATGGGCCAAAGAACGATCCATGGTGCAATCCGATAATTATAGAACGGAGCCCTCACCTCGTCACGGTAAAACACATTTTTCTCAATGACCCGGTCATACCAGAAGTTGTCCTGGTGAAAGTTCGCTAGGCTGTAAGACTTGCCATTATAGGCAGTCTGCCCGGTCTTTGCCAGGATATACGCGATACGGGTAAGTTCCGTTTTTCTCGGTTCTTCGTAGTAAAGCTCCCGTGCTCTTTCATCCAGGATCGTTCCGATGTCGATCTCACTGGGGTCGTAGGGTGCGGCGCCAGCTCTTGTTCTTACCGCATTGACGTCGGCAGCAGCGTTCGCGAGATCGCCTTTCCAGAAATAAGCTTCAGCCCTAAGCAGGTAGGTTTCAGCGAGTCTGAACGCATACCAATCGCCGTGTCCACCGTCCGGTGTAATGTCCGTCGGGTCCGGGATCCACAACTTATAATGTGGCCAATCAAACCACGACCGGATGGTGTCTGTACAGAGGATACCCCCATTTTCATCATACAGCTGCAGCGGCTTGTCGTAGTAAGGGTCGCCGATGTCTTTAAGCACCGGATTATTGTACACCAGGTTCTCCATCGTCATCCAGTTCGGATACAGGTGGCGCTTGTCGTTGGGGTCATCCCAAAGCTCGAATTGCGACCATGGAGAAGGGCGCAATCGTCCGATACCTCTGCCATACATGTTCACGAGGTCGATCTCAACCGGTACGCCGCCGACGAGGGCACCCAGGGGCTGGTCAGTTGTGCCCGTCTGACCGGTAGGTGTTTTGTTCTTGCCTGCGCCGCCCCAGTAGGGAACAGCCTGACGCATGATGCTGATCTTTTCACTTGCTCCATCTTCGGTAAGCTGCTCGTTCCCCACAAAAAGCCAGATGCGCTCTGTGTTTTCAGGCAATGCCTTATTTTCTTCCTGGTGCAGATCCCAAATAATGTCATGCGTTGGATCATCCTTATACGAACCGAATCTTTGCGTCATCAGTGCGTGAATTCCGTCATTGATGACCGCATCGGCCGATGCAATCGCATCGTCGAACTCCGCAAGCGCAAGGTTTACCTTGGTAAGAAGGTGATTTACGGCGGCCCTGTTGATGTCGCCGATCGGTGAATTTACTTCAACCCATTGGGCCGCAAATTCAAGATCCTTTTTGCACTTTCGGAGGATGCTCTCCCGGGTGCAGGAATAGAAATCCAGCTTGGGCGCGGTTATTTCTTCCAGGATCAGCGGCACATCGCCGTGCTGATGGACGAGTCTGTAATAGACATTAGCACGATGGAAGTACGCTTTTCCAAGAATGTTGTTGCGTTCCTCTTCACTTTCCCACTCAGGCAGGTCGATACGGGATATTACCGTGTTTGCGTACTTGATCCGGTTATAACCTTCTGTCCAATACCTTCCGAGCTTCGTTCTATCGGTATTGTCCATGTCTTCGGCAGGAAGTATCTGCGCGGGCATATCCATATGCACCCCCGTCTTGTCGGTAGTGCCTTCGACTGCGATATCGGAGAATATGCCTTCCGAAATAAATTGCGGGGAGTCACCATAGTACTCGTGCCGTGCATTGCGAAGGCATGCTATCAGGGCCGAGTTAAGCCCTGCCGCATTGACGAAAGTGTTTTCCGGCGCATAGAATGAGAGCGGCTCAGGTTTTAGAAAGTCCTCCGAACATCCCGGCGAGAGCAGCACCAGCGGCGCCGTAAGAAGCGAAAGTATTATTAACTTTTTCATCGTCGTGTCAGTTAAAGCGTAAGATTCAGTTTAAACGAAAGGTACGAGGGTGTATACCCATTGTTTTCGGGATCCATCCACGACCAACCCGGTGCCCACACAAAAGGATTACCGGAAACAAGGGACAGCCTGCAGGCATCCACGCTAAATCTGCTTAACAAGCTGACCGGGAGACTATAGGTCAACGCAATCTGATCGATCCGCAGGAAAGAGTTGTCTTCCCAAACGTCGAAGCCCGTTTCGTAGCTGTCGATCCTCGCCCATTTGTTACCGGGATTGTCAGGGGTCCAGTAGGGAACGTTATAATAGGTCGACCGGTCATAGAAGGCCTCGTTGTTCCGCAGATAAGGATTGGACTTCTTGTGACCCACGTTCGAATACATCTTGATCATAAGCTCCCAGTTCTTGTAGGTCAGGGTATTCCGAAGTGTCATGCGCACTGGCGGGTTCTTATACCCAAGGAATTGTTTGTCAGCATCGGTATACACGCCGTCGCCATCAAGATCCTCCAATTTGTAATCGCCCGGATTCCTTGAATAGTCTGCGGCCACATCAGATTCCGTTTCCTGCCAGATGCCCAGCGTCTTGTAGTCCCAGATGGCGTCGACAGCCTGACCGATAAACCATTTGTTCGTGGGGTCGTCGACCTCTTCTGAAGCACCCGTGACGGGATCAACCCGGTAGTCTCCATACAGGTGAACGATTTCGCTCCTGTTAAAAGCAAGGGAAAAATCCGTGGTCCAGGTAAATACTTCATTACTGATATTCCTAGAGCTCAGGCCTATCTCGAACCCGCGGTTATCGACTTCTCCCAGATTATCAAAAACGTCCTTGAAGCCGGTGACATTGGGGAGTTCCCTGGTGACCAGCATGTCGTGCGTTTGCATCTTGTAAACTTCGATGTTACCCCTTAACAGACCTTCAAATATTGAAAAATCAATACCGAAGTTGAAGGCCTCGCTACTTTCCCACTTCAGACCAGGATTGGCCATGCGGTTGGTGTAGAGCTGAGACACATAGGTGGGCACGTTATCAATGATCATAACAAACTTACCAGTAGCCAGGGTGGAGAATGCATCATAGCGATCAACACCCCGGTTCCCGTTCGTACCATAGGATAGCCGTAATTTCAGGTTGTCAATCCATCCACTTTGGAAGAACGGCTCTTCACTGATGGTCCAACCTCCTGCAACAGACCAGAAGTTGGCGCGAGGATTCAACTGTCCAAATGCGGAATAGCCGTCCCTGCGGAACGAAGCTGTAAAATTGTACCTCGATTTGAAGGTGTAGTTCAACCGCGCCATTAAGGCGTCCGCGGTACTCACCTGATCGTCGCTGGAAATCTCAAGATCCTCAGAACCGGCCTGCATCCGGTGATGACCGAGAACATCCGAGGGAAGGAAACGTTGCCGGTACATGTAATCGCTCCATGACTGGTACTTCTCCGCATTCTGCAACAGCGTAACGTCAAAGGCATGTTCACCGAAAGTCCTGTTCCACTTCAGGATATTGTTCACCTGCCACTCATAGAGCATTGTGTTTCTTCTCGCAGCCCTGCCGCCCTGGGGTTCCCACAAGGGATGTTCTGAAGAGAAGGATTCGTAGTTCCTGTTCCAGTTGAACCTCGGGATGAACTCGGACGTAAACGTTATTCCTAAGGGCAGTGTCAATCTGCCATATACCTTACTATTCAGCGTGTTATACTTCCTGAACCGATCGTGATGCACTATTTCGAGCCAGAAGTTGGGTGCATTGATGTAGCCTGAAGGTGCGAACTCCAACGTCTTGCCATCGTCCTGATACATGGATGAGTAAGGAGTGTGGAAAAAGTTGGGTCCCTCAATGTAAATCGGACTTTCATCACGGAACGATACCTGGGTATTTGTACCCACCGCGAGCCAATCCGTAACGTTCGCTTCCAGGTTCAGCCGTGCGCGAATCGCGGAGAACTCTTCGTTGTATCGTATACCCTCATTCTCGGTGTAACCGAGGGAAAAGTAATATGAAACAGCTTCCGAGGCGCCTGAAACGCTGACATTGTAATCCTGAGTTATCCCTGTCTGCCAGGTATACTGGCCGAAGTCGGTTTCACGGCCGGCCTTATAATTTGCGATTTCGATGGGAGCAAAGCCGATGCGATTCAACCAGATGTCGTCCAGATCGGTAGCCGCGGAGGATCCGTCATAGGCCTTCCATTGCTCCAGGGTGACGCCGTCGGGCAGGTCTTCATAGCTGTTGTAATAGCCCGGACCAATGGTGATCTGACGGCGTTCATTCGCTTCGAAGCCGGCTTTTCGCCGGGCGATGAATTGCTCACCGTTCATCAGGTCCAGGCTCTTATGGGATTTGTAAGCCACGCCAGTGCTGGTGGAAACATTGATCATCGGCTTGCCTGACTTTCCTTTCTTCGTGGTGATGATGATGACGCCATTCGCCGCGCGGGAACCATAGATAGCGGAGGAGGAAGCATCCTTAAGGATATCAATCGACTCCACGTCCACAGGGTTGATATCAGCGAGATCACCATAATAGAGCATTCCATCCACAACGATCAGCGGCGCGTTCGCCCGCGCCTGCTCATTGATATTGGGATCCGAATCCTTCCTCAGGGTAGTTTCACCTCTGACCAGAAAGTCTTCGGCGCTGCTAATTCCTTTTGCGGAGGTATTGTAACTAACCCCCAGACCCGGCACTGCGCCCCGAAGCATTGAACTCAGGTTAGAAGTGGCTTCAGCCTGCATGGCTTCGGTGTCGACGTGCGCCACCGCCCCCGTCAGATCCTTTTTCTTCTGAGTACCGTAGCCGACGACCACAATTTCTTCCAGGGATTGAGTACTCGGTACCAGGGAGACATCAATGCGGGTGCGGCCGTTGACCTGTACTTCCTGGGTTTCGTAGCCAATGAATGAAAAAACGAGGGTAGCATTTGCATCTTCGACGGGAAGTCTGTACTCACCGTCGCCATCCGTTGTTGTACCGATCGTTGTTCCCTTTACGATTATACTTGCCCCGGGGAGCGGGCTGCTATCTCCCGAGTCGTTGACACGTCCTGTTATCTCCTGCGCATGAGCAGCAGAGAGGGTACCTAACAAAACGACCAGCGCAATCCAGCGAACACGCCCTTTCGGCCATGGTGGCGGAAAGGTCCTTGGAGTAGATGTACTTTGCATAGGGTATAGAAGTTTTAGGTATGATTTCTCGGCAACAAGAATCTGACGCCGGTCAGGGTCGGATCCACCCCACATAACCCGTCCGTCCAGCGCGGACGGGCTAACCCTACAGAATCGCTTAAATAAAGTTAGGATTTCAGGGCCATTTTGCAACCGATTGCATAAATTTTTTTTAGATTGACCATGGAGACCAATTTCTATCCATAATCCTGGTTCAATCGATTGCGAGATGCTGACGCGGGCGAATGGGAATTCGCGGAAGGGTTTTCCGTACCCGGACCCCTTTTTGGCGTTCCGGGATCGTTTGGACTACCGCTTCGAGAGAAGAACAGACGCTCTGATCAGACTGAGACGATATTGCTTGGCGTACCTTGGCGTTGTTCCTTCCGTTTGCAACTGAGTATCTTCACCATGTATTAACACTCATTCCAAACCATGAAATTTTCTACCAGAATCGGCCGCAATCTTCCATTGAATACACTGGGCGCGGTCATCCTTGTTCTACTCTGCACCCTCCTCTCCTTCCAGCAGTCCCTCGCACAAAAACACAAGAAGGTAGCATGGAAAAAGGTGAACGTGCTCGTGTATACGAAAAACGGGAAGGGTTACGTACACGACAACATACCAAGCGCGGTCAACGCCATACAGAATTTGGCAAAGGAAAAGGGCTTTCGCGTTCATGTCACCGACGACCCTTCCGTATTCACGGAGGAAAACCTGAAGCAATACACCTTCCTGATGTTCCCCAGCACCAACAATGATGTCTTTGATACCGAGGCACAGCGCGTCGCCTTTCGACGATACATCGAAGCCGGTGGAGGTTTTGTGGGACTGCACTCAGTGATCGGGACGGAGCGCAACTGGCGTTGGTTCAAGCTCATGCTTGGCTGCACTTTTGCCTGGCATCCCCGGTTCCAGCCGCTTGAAATCAAAGTGCTGGATAAAAGTCACCCTTCGGTCGCTGGCATGCCGTCCGTATGGAAAAAGGAAGATGAATGCTACTTTGTGAAGGAGTACTATCCCGGCATCCACGTTGTGATGGCACATGACCTGTCCGCCATGAACCCGAACGAAAAAGATGCCGAAAGAATAAAGGATTACGCCGAATACTTCACCAACTACTACCCTGCCGCCTGGTATCACGAGTTTGACGGTGGCACCATCTGGATCACAACGCTGGGTCACGACAAAAAAGACTACGAGGATCCCACCTACTTGCAACACGTTCTTCAAGGGATGACCTACGTTGCCGGAACGGTCCGCAAAATCGACTACTCAAGCGCGTACGCCACTGAGCGCGATACGCCTGTACGGTAAAGAATGATGTACCTCAAACCATGCTATAGCGGAACGCCGGGTCCCATTCCAGTTCCATTCTCGCTCGTGAGATGGCGACCGTTCCATCGTCCTCAGCGATGTTATAGATTCCGCTGCCCCTGGTGACGGCCTTCCGGGCGGCATCCGCGGCGGCTTCAACGTGCACCGGCCCGTCGGGCGCCGGACTATCGAAGCCTGTATCCGGTCCGTAAAATTTCCCATAACGCAACACGACTCCTGTGAACGGGCCTCCCAATACCTGTTGCTCCAGGCTGGCAACAGCACGTGCCGTTTCGCCGGCCACAGGGTCGTCGACATTCAGCGGCGCTTCCTCGGTCCACGGCAACAGAGCGGGTGCATAAACAAAGGCCAGGCTCTGGGCGATGAACCGCTTCGCTCCCGCCGCAGTTGCCGCAGCCACCAGGTTCGCGGTACCTTCTGTTCGGATGCGCGCGTTACGTGGACGGGCCGCGGGCATCTTATCCGCCTCGAGTCTGTCCGGCAAGTCGGTCAATTGGTGAATGATCACGTCCGGCCGGGCTTTTACCACGGCATCAATAAGACGTTCCCGGTCAAAGACGTCCACGACTACCGGTTCGACGCCCAGCTTTTGCAATTCGGGTGCCCGGCTATTTGCCCGTGGTCGTGTGGTGCCGATAACGTGCCATCCTTCATCGAGTAGCATCCTGCATAATGGCCTGCCTACAACGCCGCTCGCGCCGGCTACGAAAATTCTGAGTACTGACATAAATACTGGCTGTTGGTTTGAAAAAAAGCAGGAACGCAAGTTGACGTTCCTGCTTTTATAATGCACAACCAACCGTATCAGTTCAGCGTCCGAGCAGAAATTCTACCTTGATTTCCAGAACGCCTTTGACCACTTCCTTTGGATAACCGTTCAGCGGTATTCCATAAAACAGTCCGGGGCGAACTCTTGACCCCATAAACTGGCCACCGAACACGGCCCTGCTGATCATCGTATCGGTAATGTAGCCGTCTGAGCTTACTGGTAAAAAACCATTCAACTCGCCCCACGCGGTGAATCCGCCGAACGCATAGCCTGCCTTTGCAGCGCCGTGCAGCAAAAATTCGACTTTCCCACCGTCGTATGTTGGGACGAAAATGTTCGAACCCACTTCAAATCCGTAAAGTGGACCCTTTGCTTTTGTGTTATGGTGCGCAACACTGAACCGGCCAGTCACTCCTTCAGCGTATTGAAATACGCCATAGGTATCGGACATCACGCCGACCTCCTGTCTCAGGTAATGACCCGATCCGATCGTCGGGAGGTAAATTCCGAACGACACGTTTGTCCTGGGATGCGCTTTCGTCACGTGTTGAAAGCCGACATAGATATTAGCCAACCCGTTATCGCGCTCAGATTCCTGGTTGGCGAAAATGAAGGGAACCTCTGCGTAGAAAGACCAGCCGTCCTTCATGGGAAACTGTCCGTAAAGTTTATACACACCCGACGCCGATGACGGGTTTTCGCCATACCAGACATCCTCGCGAAACGAGGCGCGTGATGCCTTGATGCCGACGATAGCCGTTGTGTCAGGAACAGGGCTCATGTCGATAAACTGCGCATAGGCACCCGGATTGCACAGTATGGCGCAAAGGACCACGCTGATAGGTAACAAAGTTTTCATGTGAATATGGTTAGGGTTAGCAATAGAATCAATTGCATGTTTTAGGGTCGAGCGACTCGATCCATTGGCGTGTCAGTTCGACGCCCGTTTTGTGTGGTGAGTTCGCGGCCCAGCTCATGCATGAACAATGATAGCTGTCCTTCCGGGGGTGGAAGTGTCAAGGTATGCCGATGGCGGCCAACGATTTTTGCGGATTGCGCACTGCACTACGCCGTACTTAGCGCAGCCGTTGCATGGTTCGCAATTGGAAGGAAGTTGGTTGCGTTTTTTACAACAGCGCTACGCCCCGCTCCATCCTAATCATACCAATTCTAAAAATCCTAATCCTATTCGTACCGCAAGGAATTCACGGGATTCACCATGGACGCCTTCAGGCTTTCGTAGCCGACCGTGAAGATCGTGAGCAGAGCGATAACACCTACACCGATAAGGCCGGTATCCGGGTTGAGCGGTACACGGTAAACGAAATTTTCGAGTAGTTTGCCAGACGTGAGGTATGCAAGGGGCACGGCAACAATGGCTGCAAAAAAGAGAAGCTTAAGGAACATCAGCAGCAGCAGTCCAAGAATCTGGCCGTTGGTAGCACCAAGCGCCTTGCGAATGCCAATCTCTTTCGTGCGTTGTTCACAGATGAAAGACGCCAGCCCAAACAGTCCGATACACGTTATGAAGATCGACAGCCCCGCAAAGTTGCGCGACAAAGCTGCTATACGCTTCTCAGCCTTATACATCCTCCCGAACTCATCGTTGACGAACCAGTAGTCCAGACCCACTCCCGGATACACTTCCTTCCACTTCTGCTCGATGAAAGCGAGCTTCTCCTGAAATTTACCCCTCGGAAGCTTGACGTACACAATGCGATCAATGGAATGAGGCGTAGGGTCAATCACGAGCGGCTCGATTGCCTGGTAGGCCGACTTATACGGAAAATCCTTTACGACACCTATCACCCTCCCGTTTCGAAGCCGTTCATAGTTGTAGTCGAAGTAGCCATTGATATGGGGCGCGGTCATCGTCATGCCGATAATTTCGTCCGGGGTCTTGCCCAGCGATCGTACGGCGGTCTCATTAAGGACAATCGATGTCGAATCCGAAACATTTCCCACCTCGAAGAAACGCCCGGCCACGAGTTCCAAACCGAACGTCGTTGGAAAGTCGTAGTCTACATTAAAAGTGTTCCAGTTGTACTCCTCCTCGTTAATTTCAGGAAACTTGTACGGCGTTTGTAGCGGGCCGAAGTAATCGAGTCGCGGCAAATGGTTGCACAACGTCACCTGTTGCAATTCCGGGTCCCGCATCACCTCGTTCTTGAATGCCTGGTAACGGTTCAGGTCGGCCGACCCGCCATGGCGTATCGAAATGATCTGGTCCCCACCCGCATTCAGCTTAGATCCCTGCAGGAGGTCCATCTGTCGTACGACGACGATCGTCAGCATCAGCAAAAACAGCGCTACGGCAAACTGGAATCCGGTAAGCGCCGTTCGCAATGCGCGCGAGCCCCTCGTAAAGGAAAACCTGCCCTTCAGAACCATTATTGTGTTGAACCCGGAAACGAAAAAGGCCGGGTATGCGCCGGATGCCAGGGCGACGAAAAGCAGCAACGCGGTCATCATCCCGATGAGCTGAGGATTCAACAGGTCTGAAAAAACAATGCCCTTTCCTGCGATGCCATTAAACACTGGCAGAAATATCGCCACGAGCAAAAGCGAAATCAAGAACGCCGCAAATACCATCATGAAGGACTCTATCATGAACTGCGCAATCAACTGCCCGCGCATTGATCCCAGGGACTTCCTCAGGCCAATCTCCTTCGAGCGCCGCGCCGACCGTGCTGTAGCAAGGTTCATGTAATTGATACAGGCCACCACAATGATCAGCAGCGCGACAGCGCCAAATATGTATATGTACAGGATGTCCCCCGATCCCTCGTTCACCCATTGCACGTCTTTGTCAAAATGTATATCCCGAACGTTTCGGAGGATTACATCGACCGAGCCCCCGGCCAGCTGTTCCCGAACCTGTGGATTTTCAGCAAGCACTTCATCCTTGAGATCGCTCAGGTAGCGCCTCAACTTTTCCTCGTCGGCACCCTCCGTTGTCTGTATGTAAAGCGACCATGGTCCACCGGTCATGTTGTCCTCAAACTGTTCAAAGCTGCCGTTGGGACCGAAATTGAGATACGGTTTCAAGCCATGGTAGTTGAGAAAATACTTCGATCGGAATGACGTGTTTTCCGGGTAATCGCTGACAACGCCCGTGACCGTGACCAGCATCTCCGTGTTGCCTGTTATGAAAGGGTGCTTCACCAGAACCTCCTTCCCCATCGGATCGGCGTCGCCGAATAACTCCCGCGCAGCGGTCTCCGTCAGAACCATGCTGTTGGGATCCTGCAGGGCGGTTTCAGGATTTCCCTTGACAATGGGAAAGTACATTACCTTTTGGATGTCGGGTTCAACCCAATACAATTCTTCCGTCAATAGAATTTTCTCTGAATCTTTCTCTCTTACGCTCGTCGGGTACCCGATCCACAGGTGCTTGAAATCCTCCGTCACTTCTGCCAGGTCGGCCTTCATTCGCTTTCCCCATCCTCCCGGCATGGTAGGGTCGTAATTGATATTACCCTGCGCATCCGTGATTTTCAGCGCAAGCCTGTATGTCTGCGCGGGCTTCGGAAAGACAGCGTCAAAACCCAGTTCACTGTGGATGTAAAGGAAAATTAGGATGGCACTGGCCAGACCCACAGACAAGCCCATGATGTTTATAGCGGTATGCAGCTTCTGCTTTGAAAAGGTCCGGAGGGCCAGGATGAGGTAGTTCCTGAGCATAAGATTCTGGCTATAGACCAGGCCTCGGCAATTGTTGCACCACAACGCTGCTACCTGTGAAAAATACCGAAATCAGCGGCAGGATAATGGCGGTTTCAGCATGAAAAAACCGTTCGGAAGAGGATGGACCAATCCAGATTCGAACACGAATGACCGCTTGTGGACACCTTGTTGGAACATCATTAACAGATCGGGGATTAAGCGCCCGTTAGTAGCAGAAGCAGATGCAGATGCCGTGGTGTCGTTGCAACCGACCTTCAGGGTTGGCTTTACGAAAGGGGTCTCAGCACATCACTTTTTTGCAGTATTCTCAGCGAAATCATTAACTGCATAGACCCCGGCGCGGTCGTTGTTTCGGGAAACGACTACCCTTCGCATGCCATTTGATGATCGAACAAGTGCCATCGCCCTGATGTCTCCTGTTAGCCAGACGTTCGACTGTACAACACAGGTAAAGCCGCCCTTACCATCATACTTGAGGACGACGCCCGTTGATGCGTCACATCGTCCAAGCTGAGGCTTGTAGGGAAAAAAGTTACCGGCGGCGAGAACTTCACGTGTGCCATCGTCGTCCAAATCATCAAAGAGAAACCCGTTTATTGCCGAGAATTGGGCTACATGGGGCAATGCGTGGAGTTTAAAATCCGAGCCTTTATTCTCCATCCATACGGACTCCAGTCGATACGCGTTCAGGCGGTATGCTCTTTCGAGTAGCGAGGCAGGAGCGATATCTTGTATTGTGGCATCGGCATAGTCGGCATAGGTTATGAACTTCTTGCGCAGCGACGTCATCTGATCCAGGAGTTCATCACGGCTCGCCATGGGATAGCTCTTTCCCTGGATGTAATAACACAGTATCGGGTCCAGGGTACCATCCTCGTTGAAGTCTCCGGCAAACAACTGAACCGGTTCCTCCACCGAGGCCTTGAACTGAAGGTTAGTGCCCGCGTTGCCGATGAGGTAGTCAATATCACCGTCTTCATCGATATCGGCCGGGTAGATTGTGGTCCACCATCCATTGCTGTCGCGAAGTCCAGGATAGTCTGCCTCAACCAGCGTTCCGTTACGATTTTCGAAAACCATGATTGGCATCCACTCGCCGACGATTATGAGATCGGGCCATGTGTCGTCATTGGCGTCCGTCCAAAGCGCAGCCGTTACCATCCCGGGATTGGCAAGATGTTGGTTCATGGTTCCGCTGACATCCGTAAATCGCACACCGTTCTCATCGGAATCATTTCTCAGCAGGTAACTTCTTGGTATGAGCCCGTAGCTGAACGGCACATGACGCCCGCCGACAAAAAGATCTGCGTCGCCATCCTTGTCGAAATCCGCGGCAACAACACAGCTCCCGCTGCTGGCTTCCCTGGGCAAAGCGTCATCAGCGCGCACAAACGTACCGTCACCCTTATTCAGGTATAGCCGGTCCTGGTATAAACCGCTTCCGGTCTCGTGTTCAGCGCCGCCGCTCACCACGTACAAATCCAGATGGCCATCCCCATTCGCATCAAAAAATACACTCCCCATATCTTCACTTGGCGCCTCTGCTTCGCCAATGCTTCCGCCGTGGCGAAACACACCGTCCTCGCTGCCGAGGTATAGCCTGCCCGGTTGACCCGAGGCCCCGCCAAAGAACACATCGTCATTCCCATCATGATTCACATCGCCGACACTGAGCATCCCGCCCAGGCGTGAGAGCTGGGCAAACAAAAGGCGCTGGGTCTTATAGTCGACAAACGCGTTTTCCTTGTGAAAAAAGTCTATTGCCGATTCGGTCGTCACGTCCTTCAGCATCGTGGGATTCGGAACGGCATGATGGCCATGTGATGGTTTCCCCTTCACCGCATCGACGATAATCTCCCTGTCGGGCGAAAGGTTAGACTCCACCGTTTCCATACCGTCCGGCCACAGCACGCGCACTTCGTCGATCTTGTCCGCATCGCCGAGTCCTATGGTGAGCACGGGATCAACGCTCGAGAGATAGCCGCGCTGCGGATAGGCCTCATAAAACAAGGTCCTGTCTCTCGTACGCACCCACACCTTCGCCCCTACTCCAAAGAGGTTGGGTGATTTTCCGGCAAGCCGTATTTTCAAAAAGTGGCGTTCACTTAGCTTCTCCTCGTTGTTGCGAAAAAGACTCGCCTGGCCATTCAGGTTGTTGGTGACAAGGTCGAGGTCTCCGTCGTTGTCAAAGTCGGCATACGCGGCGCCATTGGTTACCGTTTTAGACTTGAATCCCCAGGCCTCAGTGACGTTGGTATACCTAACGCCGTCCTCATTTTTGAAAACATAATTGGCCAGTTCTGTTGAGGGAAGATTCTGAATCAATTTCACATAGTCGACCTGCGCCTTTGCATTTCGCGCCGCCTCGTACACGCTGGCGGTGTACTTCATGAAGTCCATGTTGTTAAAGTCGCGCAAGTATCCATTACCCGCGAAGATGTCCCTCAGCCCATCATTGTCAAAGTCGGCCGCCAGTACCGCCCAGCTCCAGTCTGTGTTGGATATGCCGGCAAGCTGCCCGATTTCGCTGAACCTGGGAAGGCCATCCGCCGCAAATCCGCGATTCAGCTGCAATGTGTTTCGCATGTACTGGTGATGGTAACCACTGTCGACCGCCAGCATATAACGGTCGTACTCATCGGGTCCTTTCAAAAGTTTCTGTCTGTGATTGTCTTCGGGGAGCATATCGAGCACAACGATCTCCTGCAGCCCGTCGTTGTTCAGGTCGGCGATGTCTGAACCCATGCCAAACTTCGAAAGGTGTCCGAAGACTGTATGCGACACATCCGTAAACGTGCCGTCTCTGTTGTTGATATAACAAAAGTCCTGTTCTTCGTAGTCGTTCGTAACATAAATATCGGGCCAGTCGTCGTGATTCAGGTCGCTTACCGCGGCACTCAGACCAAAATTCAGTCCGCTGCCATGAATACCGGCCGCTGCACTTACTTCGACAAACTTTCCACCATCGTTGCGATACAACTTGTTGCCGAAATACGGATGCCGGAGATTTCGCAGTCGACTCGTATTAAAGAAAGCAGCGTAGAACATGTTGGCGTGGTTGAGCAGGAACATGTCGAGGTCTCCGTCACGGTCATAGTCGAAAAAGTATCCCTGGGTCGAGAAGGTGCCCAGTGCATCCAACCCGTATTCTGCTGCGCTTTCTGTGAACGTCGGTACATCTCCGGGCTCCCCACCGTTGTTGATGAACAGTTCGTTGGCACGCGCGGGGTAGTCTCGCACGACAGGCAGGTTGTAGCCCTCTCCCGGTGCGTTTCCCGAATAGCACACGTAGATGTCGAGCCAACCATCACCGTTGACATCGGCCAGTGCGACCCCGGTAGACCAGTCGGCGCGACCTGCCGCGCCGGATGCCTCAGTGACATCTTCAAATTTCCAGTCGCCGCGATTCAGGAAAAGTTTGTTGGGTGCCGAGTTGCCGACAAAATACAGGTCGGCCAATCCGTCGTTGTTAAGATCGCCTGCCGCTACGCCCCCACCATTGTATGTGTACTCGTAGGTAAGGATGTTGTTGTGTTGTGTTTCGACGATATCATTGCTGAAGGCTACACCGGTTTCCTCCGGAAGAAGTTCCTCGAACTGGCTAGGTGGTTCACCCGCACACGATACCAGGCCACCAAGTAAAAAACTCAACCACACCGGTTTTCCCGTGGTGACAAGCAACCGCAAACATTGGCATCGAGTCAGGATCGCCCTCAGCATGAACTATTCTTCTTTAGAAACCCACTCACGAAAGCACATAAGCACATAAACACATACGCACCCTTCCGGTCAATCCTTTCTCGTCAGCATTTCCGATTCCAGCGTACGTGTCCGCCCTGAGAAATCACGAACAGTCACTTTCGAAACGCCCTCCGGAATAGCCACCATCCGTGTCGATTGCGAAAGATAACCCGAGCCGTGATAGATCTCAATGCGTTCACGCGTTCCATCTTCGTACACCAGGTCAGCGCAAAAGTCCTCCGGACCGGGACGAAACAAATTAGCGACATTCCCGGCATCCGCTCGCCTGAACACCCGCAGGCTGTCGAGGTTTTGCGATGCGATCAGCAGTTCTCCATGTGGTGAGTTCAGGCGTGCCAACGCTTTGGCGTCGCCGGGCACAAGAAAACCGCTCTTCCGAGCCGGGCAATGTGAGAACGATCCCATGCCGTCGCCCAGCAATACAACACCCTCGAGCGCATCATAGCGACCGGAAAATACTTCGTTGCCGTAATCGTTACCCACCGCCACGATATCCAGGTGGCCGTCGCCATTGATGTCCGTCGGCACAATTCCATTCAGCACCGAAAACTGGGCCGGCAACGGCAGGGGTCTTACATCGAACGTGCCATCTCCCCTGTTTTCCAGGTAACTCGAGCTGGAATAGTTTACGGTAAAGACCATCATATCCTCCTTTTCGTATGGCTTGAGCAACTCTTCCAGGGTCGTCATGCCATATTGCCGATACCGACTGAATTGATTGCGGAATAATGGGCTCTGGCCGTACAACTCGTCCCAGAAGTGAACGGGGTACTCGGCCATCGTTCCCTCAGGCGTCTTGAAGTAACAACTGAGAATAGGATCAATGCTTCCGTTGTCGTCGAAGTCTTTCGCATACACCCTGAGGGGATGCTCGTCGGAGATCCGGTAGTAGTTGTTCCGCCCAAGGTTGCCCGCGACGTAGTCAATGTCTCCGTCCTTGTCGAAATCCGCGCCTGTGATGCTTGTCCACAATCCAACAAATTGTTCCAGGCCCGTATGCGTCACTCGTTCCAGGCCATGCCCGGTATTTTTGAATAACGTCAGCGGCATCAACTCGCCCGTCACGAAGAGATCGACGTTTCCATCAGCGTCGTAATCTGTCCAGAGCGCGTCAGTGATCATGCCAGCTAAAGCAAGGTCGCCGCAGATGGTTGCCGTCCCGTCTTTAAAGTTTCCTCCTTCGTTGATGAGAATGCAACTGCGAGGCGCCAGCGGATATGCACCCGGAACGACACGCCCACCCACGAACAAGTCGAGGTCACCATCGGCGTCAATGTCAGCCGCCCGCACACACGACCCGCTGGCGGTATCTTCGGGCAGTGCGCCGGCATCCCATGTGAATTTGCCCTTGCCGTCATTTCGGTACAGGCGGTCCTGCAGACGCGCATCACCCTCGGCAAACTCATAGCTGCCGCTCACGGCATACAGGTCCAGGTCGCCATCACCATCAGCGTCAAACAGCAGCAGCCCTGTATCTTCAAAGGCGCGATCGTCCCGCGTTGTAATGGCAGACTGACTGAATGTGCCATCGTGTTGTTGGATGAACAGGAATGCATCGTACAAGGCCGATTTTCCCGTGATAAAATCTTCCAGTCCATCGCCATTTACATCACCGACGGCGATGGCAGGACCAGCCTGCGAGAACTTGTGCGGCAAGGTTCGCTGCCTGAAAAAATCAACTTTGTCCCACTCGTGGTGCTTGTATGCGAGGCCGAGTTTGGCGGATACTTCGTAGACTAAGGGATCGGGCGGCAACTTTTGCGGTTGAGGGATTTCGACCGCCTTGGCGGAATAGTCAACCGTCAGCACCTGGCCGGTCGGCACATTCGTCAGCACCTGTGTCTTGCCGTCGGGCCACTGCACGATTAGGGTATCCACAGAAGCCGAACCGCCGAGTCCAAAATGCGCCACGTCTTCGACGGTGGACTGGTAGCCACGGTACGTCGAGTGATCGTGATATTGCACCTTTCCTGAATCGTACTTCACGGTAATTTTGACACCAGCGGCAGACCGATGGCCCTGGCGGTCGGTGAGGCGGATGCGCAAGAAGCGGTTGGATGATCCCATGTCTCCATCGTAAAGTGTGTTCTCATAGAGGAAGGCAACGTCATTGATGTTGCTGATGAGATAATCCAGGTCGCCATCCTTGTCGAAGTCGGCAAAGGCGGCGCCGGTTGAAAACGATGGATGGGCAATTCCCCACTCGCTTGAGACATTTGAAAACGTGAGGTCGCCGTTGTTTCGGAATGCGTAGTTCGGGATTTTCAATACAGGGATGGAATCGATGAGGGCGCGCTGGGTGCTGAGGATGCCCACTTCCCGCTTGAACATGACGTAGTCGCGATCGGTGACGTCTTTCGGGAATCCGTTTGTGACCAGGAGATCCCGATAGCCATCGTTGTCGGCATCGACGATAAGCGGACTCCAGCTCCATTCCGTTTGATGAATTCCTGCGAGTTGACCGATTTCGCTGAACGTGCCGTTCCCATTGTTAAGTTGAAGCATATTGCGCATGTACTGGAATTCATATCCGTACTGCATGTTGTTGATATAGTTATAATAGGTGGCACCGGCGCCGGAAACGGTCTTGCGCCGAAGGTTGTCTTCCGGCAGCATGTCGAGGGTCACCAGGTCAACATATTGATCGTTGTTGATGTCTGCCACATCCACGCCCATGGAAAACAGCGATTGGTGTTTCAGACGTGATGCAATTTCATTCGTAAAAGTGCCGTCGCGGTTGTTGATGTAGAGAATATCGTTCGAAACATAATCATTACCAATATACAGGTCGGGCCAGCTGTCTTCATTGAAGTCGGCAACGGCTATTCCGAGTCCGTATCCTTCGATAAGGATGCCAGCCTCCAGCGTGACATCCGTGAACGATCCATCGCCGTTGTTTCTGTAAAGCCGGTCATTGTTGAGAGCAGAGCCGTCCATGATGCGCGGGCGGTAGACGCTTGGAATAAGATCGCTTTCGAGATTGGTGAGGAGGTACAGGTCGAGGTCGCCGTCTTTGTCATAATCCAGGAAGGCAGCATTCTGGCTGTAGCCGGTATCCGCGACGCCGTAGGCACTTCCCTCTTCCCTAAACCGGGGAATGTTGTTTTCATCCAGCCCCTGGTTGATGAACAGTGCGTTGGCCCGCGCGTCGGGGTCGCTGCTGATGGTGGCGCAGACGTAGATGTCGAGGAGTCCGTCCTGGTTTACGTCAGCCAATGCTACGCCTGAATACCACTTGCCGCCGCCCGCAACCCCGGCCTGTTCGGTAACGTCCTCGAAGTGGAGGTTTCCCTTGTTGAGGTACAGCCGGTTAGGCACCATGTTGCCGCTGAAGAATACGTCCGTGAGGCCATCGTTGTTAAAATCTCCCACAGCCACCCCGCCGCCGTGGTACATGTACTGAACGGTCAGGATGTTTATGGTATCCTTTTCGAGCACGGTGTTTTCGAAGTCGATACCCGATCTCGACGGCGGCACAAGCTGGAACAAGGTTGGATGACGGTCGGAACAGGACCACGTCGATAAGAACAATAGGATTACGCTCGCATTTTGGAGTAGTCTACCCAAAAGCGCAAAAAACCGAAAAGCCACCGGGTGTGGCTTAGGCAAACCCGGTGGCTCAAGCGAACGATTTACGAAATCAGTATAACGGATTCTGTACAAGCTTGTTATTTCTATTCATTTCATCCTGGAGGATAGGGAGGAAATACATCTTATCGTTCCAGGCGCGCTCCTGCACCAAACCTACCTGATAGGTTGGTGGTTGACCGAAGGGTTGCCGGATGATAATGCCATTGGCAGGCCGGCCAAGGGCCTCCGATGCAATCATCCATCTTCTCACATCGAAGTATCGATGCTCTTCAAAAGCCAGCTCTACTCTTCGTTCGTTTCTATAACGCTCGACGAGTGCGTCACCGGTTTCCGTTACATCGGGCATTCCTGCGCGGGCGCGGAGAATGTTGATATACTTTTTGGCTTCATCTTCTTCGTTCAGCCCGATGCAGGCCTCGGCGTAGTTGAGATAAATCTCAGCCAACCGGAAGAAGTGCCATGGCGCTTCCTGGTTGCCGCCAGCCGCCGCGTATTCGTGCTCCACGGTGGGATCGATAAACTTCCTCAGGTAATAGCCGGAGTAGCCACCGTTCCAGTCTTCGATCGGGCCGTCGCGCGTGTCGAGGCCCGGCACCCAATTGCCCGGACTGGTTTCCACCGACCGTATGATCACCTTGCCGTCCGGGTCAAAGTCAACAGCGTCTGCCGGCCTGGGTCGCCACGGCGCCTGGTCATAAAGGATTGTCGCGTAGAACCGCGGGTCCCTGTTTTCATAAGGCGCCTTCGCGTGGTCGGGGTTATTCCAGTCGAACTTCGACCCGTCGATCATTTCGTAATCGTCGACCAGCTCCTGTATGGGTGTATTGCCACCCCAGTTGTGGTAACCGTTCGGTCCGTTGGCGAGGCCCGGCAGCGCGTTATCCTCCCATCCACGGCTCTTGATAAAGTACCGGCTGAAGATAGCTTCCTTGCTGTCCTTGAGAAGGAACACATCGGTGTAGTCTTTAACCGGATCGCCGGTGGCGTCCTGGATTTCGTAGATGCCCAGATCCATAACGGCCTTGGCAGCGTCTTTGGCGGCCTGCCATTTGGCTGTACGATCGCCCGTTACCGAAATGAGTTCCGGATGCTCATAGCCCGAAGCCCAGGAAGGGTCGTTGTAAAGATCGCTCGCAGCGTACAGCAGCATTCTCGCCTTTAGCGCGAGGGCAGCGCCGCGCGTGGCCCTTCCGATGTCTTTGTCTTCGGGCACAAGCGGCAGCAACGCTGCAGCTTTGTCGCATTCGCTGACAACGTAATCAATACATTCCTGAAGTGTGTTGCGGCTCACAAGAAATTCATCGGTAAGGCCAAAGGTCCTGTCGATGATCGGAACGCCACCGTGCAGGCGTATCAGGTTGTGATAGAAGTAGGCGTTCAGAAAATGCACTTCACCCTTCATACGGTCGCGCCACGCCTCATTGTCGAAAGGAACGTCATCGATGTTCTCCATGAACAGGTTCACCTGGCGTATGCGTCGATAGAGTTCTGTCCAGCGGTACGAATCAAAGTCGCCCCGGTTCCACGCGCCGATATCAGCCGGCGTGAGGATTGACTGAACGACCTGATCCGATCCGTAATTATGGATGAAGTGCGACTCATCGGCCAGCGATCCTACCATGAGTTCCCGGATTCCGTGATTGAGGCCACGGTACATCTCGTTTACAAAAGCCTCTACGAGCGCGGGGTCGTTCCATACGACAGCATCGCTGAGATTTCCCGGCGGGCTTACGTTAAGGAATTCCGTGTTACACGATCCGAAGGCCAGGAATGCAAGGGCTAAGTATACTTTGCGTAGATGTTTCATGTCCATGCAGTTAGAAGGTAAGACTTACGCCAACGTTATACACGCGCTTTTGCGGATACACTGTGCCATCCTGATTATCGGTTTCAGGATCGAATACGTCGAACTCGTCCCACGTGACCAGGTTCACCGCGTTGACATAAATTCGAGCCGTACCCAGGCCTATTTTGTTCACGAGCGTGGTCGGGAACGAATAGCCAAGCTGCAGGTTCTTCAAGCGTACGTAATCTGTACTGCGATACCAATAGGTGTTGGCCTGTGATATCCAGTATTCGTCCTCGCGGTTGAAGGTTCTCGGCTTTTCAGCATTCGGATTTTCCGGCGTCCATCGGCCTTCTGCAAAGTCGAGAAGGAAGTTGCCGAAGTCGCCGGACTGCGTGCGGATATATTGCTTTGCCCCGGCCGCACCCTGGAACAGGATGGACAGGTCGAAGCCCTTGTAGTTGGCATTGATCGAGAGCCCGCCCTGGAACCTGGGAATGTTGTTGTACTCTTGGCGCACGCGGTCGCGACCGTCAATCACGCCGTCCTCATTGACGTCCTCGAAGATAATGTCGCCGGGCCGTGCTCCGGGCCAGTGCGGGTAGGCATCCACCGCAGCCTGATCCCTGAACACGCCAATGGCATTGTAGAACAGGTCGCTTCCGACGGGCCGACCCGTGGAAACCTGCCAGGGATCGAAGCCCGGTGCTTCGTCCCAAAAGAGGATCTTGTTTTTTGAATAGCCTCCGTTTATTCCGATGGAATAAGTGACTTCACCTGCTTCGCCATTGTAGGAGATAAGAAAATCAAAGCCACGGTTGCGAAGTCTACCCAGGTTTTCATCCGGCGGCTCAAATCCGGCTGTGAAGGGCACCGATCCGGATCGTGCGATCAGCATTTTCGATCTGATGTTGTTGAAATAATCCATCTCGAACGAAATCCGCCCGTCAAAAAGGACCCCTTCCAGTCCGATGTTGCTGTTGTTGGCGACTTCCCACGTGATACCGGGATTGGCTACCGACGTAGGAGCAATGGTCGTTACCAGGGTCGTGTAGTTGAAGATGTATCCACCCCCAAAACCGAAGGCTGAAAGGAATTGAAACTCGTCATCTCTCGGGTTGCTTGATATCCGGTCATTCCCGAGTTGTCCCCAGGAACCCCGAAGCTTGAGACGATCTACAAATCCAACACTTGCCATGAACGGTTCCTCCGAAAGTACCCAGCCGGCGGAGAAGCCGGGGAAGAAACCCCACCGGGCATTTTCGGGAAAGATATAGGAGGCATCATACCGCCATACCATCTCGAGGAGATACTTGTCCGCGTAGCTGTAGTTAATCCGACCGAAGTAGTTCAGACGGGCTGTTTCGAATATCAAGTCCGGGTTATTGTCGGCTTGTGTGCTCTCGTTTTTCGTACCTGCAAAGAGTTGAGGAATTGCAGGGGAAATGAAGGCGTTCCGGAAAGCGCTGAAGTGATTGCCACGCAGCCGCTGTTTTTCAACGCCCACCATGAAACCAACGCCATGTACTCCGAAATTTCGGGTGTAATTGATATAAGCATTTGCAGTCCTTCCCGAGTTTCTTTCCAGCGACTCGGTCAACTCAGGCGTGCTGCTGCCCCGGGCGCCTTTAACCAAAATAGGTTCTCCGTTAGAATCTACGGAGGAATAGTCCCAGGTATACAGGTACCACGGCGTACGGAATCGCTTAACGGGACGGAAGCCCTCGTCGAAAGACGCATTCAGGATTACCTGGAGTCCGTCTACCCAAGGCACATCGATGGTACCTCTCAGGTTGCTTTGAAACACGTAGTTATTGTCTTCGACGTATCCGGTGGCATTGGTACTTACCACAGCAGGGTTCACGCCGTTTTCAATATCCGGCCCCGGCAGGCCGTTGGGCCAGTACGCCGGAAGGTTCGGCTTACCGCGGATCAGCATGCGAAAGATTTGATCAGCCCCGACCGTAGGGAAGTTTCGGTTTTCCTGCCTTCCCGCCAGGTCGACCGACACCTTCAGGAAATCGGTGATCTGGGCGTCTATGTTAGAGCGGAAGCTGTATTGATTATACTTGGTCGCGCTGTGCTTGTAAAACCCATCCTCCATAATCTTGCCGAGGGAAACGAAATACTTAACGCCGTCAGCCGAGCCCCCGCTTACCGACAAGTTCAGGTTGTCCTGCATGGAGACGTCCTTGATCACAGCATCGTACCAATCCGTATTCGGGTATCTCCACGGGTCGGATCCATCGCGAAATTTTTCAATTTCCTCAGGCGAATAGCGTGGTTCACGGTCGCGGTATTCGTCGATTTCATTCAGCATGGTGGCATAGGTCGCAGCGTCTGCCACGCGTGGCAGGCGGGTAGGCGTATTGAAACCGAGATTGTAGTTGATGTTGATCTGCGGCTTACCCACCGTCCCTCTCTTGGTCGTAACGAGGATGACGCCGTTAGCCGCCTGTGCGCCATAGATTGCGGCCGAAGCATCTTTCAGGACGGTTATGCTCTCGATATCGGCCGGGTTAAGGCGCTCGAGGCCACCACTGCGATTGGCAATGCCGTCGATTACAATCAGCGCAGAGGGATTGCCGATGGTGTTTGTTCCCCTTATGCGGATTTGCGAACCATCATAGCCGGGTTCGCCGGAACGGTTGATGAACAGCACCCCGGGAAGTCTGCCCGCAAGGGCATTCGATACGTTGGTTACCGGCGTTTGGGTAATGACGTCACCCCGCACGGACGTTACCGAGCCCGTTACCGTGGCCTTGTTTTTTTCACCATATCCCACCACGACGACCTCCTGGAGGGACTGCACGTCGGGAAGCAACGAAACGTTAATCACGGATTGACCGTTGATCGGCACTTCCTGCGTAACATAGCCGATGAAAGAGAAGACGAGTGTTTCCGTACCGTCGTTGACGTTGAGGCTGTACGTCCCTTCGACGTCGGTGACGGTTCCGTTGGATGTCCCCTTCACCAGGACGTTAACGCCCGGGAGGGGATCACCGGTATCCGAAGTTACCTTTCCGGAAACAGCAAAATCGCTGACGCTAAAGAATATTTCGTCACCGGCATTGCTCTGAAGGTCGTCGCCGGGCGGAGCGGGAGGTGCTTTGAGTTTCTTCAACACGATGCGGTCGTTCACCGCCTCGTAGTTGATGTAGAGGGGATGAAGAAGTTTAGTCAGTACGGTCGACAGTTTCTGGTTGTGCACGTTGATTGTCACCCTTCGTTCGAGCGGCACAAAATTCTTGCTGTATACAAACCGAACAGAAGCCACTTCCTCGATTTCCTTCAACGCCGTAACCAGGCTTTGGTTGTTTACGTTAAGGGTGACCGACCGCCCGAGGGCATCCTGCGCAAAACTGACCTCTGCCCGGGAAATCCCGGTTAGGACCAGCATTGCAACCACCTGACTCAACGTTACTCTCATAACCGACCCAAGGTTAGGGTTTTGTAGAAAGTGTTTCATACATTTGGTGTTGTTTCGTTCTGAGGAATGAGACAAGAACCCCTGTCACTGCCTTCCAGGGACGTGAACGGGGCGAATTGCTTGAGACCGGGGATGACGCCACATTCCTGGTCTCCTTTTTTTGGTCGTAGTCTATACTGTCATAGCGGCGGGTTTGGTGAACTAATTGGTACATCCTTCGCCATCCAGATAGAAGATGTTGTCTTCATACCGGTACGTGGCATTGATTGATTTACTGAGCATCTCCAGGATGTCAGGCAGGTTCTGATCATTGAAGTCGGCCCGGATCATACAGTTGGCGATCGCTCCATGGGTCAGGTGAATCCTTACCTTGAACCGCTCGTTGAGTGCCTGCAGAACCGTACCAACCGAAACATTTTCGAAGGACAGGTTGACGGGTTTCCATATCGCCAACTGGTTTTCCGTTTCAGGGGGCTGCTCATTCATTTCGACCCTGGCTTCACCCTTTCGGTAAGTCGCCTTCTGATTCGACGTAAGCAACACCTCCTGCCCGGCCTTGTCGGACAGGCCGACACGAACCTTTCCCGACATCACCTCCACCTCAATCGATGGCTCGTGTTCGTATGCTTTGATGTTGAAACTTGTACCAAGGACGGTAGTAACTACGTCGGATGTCTTGATGGAAAACGGATGTTCCTCATCCCGCGCGACCACAAAAAAGGCCTCGCCCTTAAGCGCAACCTTCCGCACGCCATTGCCGAAGTTTCCCGGGAACTCAACACTACTATTAGGATATAGCCAGATAAGCGATCCGTCCGGTAGACGAATGCGACGGATAATGAGATCAGAATTCGCAATGAGGCTCAGTGAGTCAGTGGCTTCTTTGTGCCGATCGATGGCAGAAAAATAATACGCTCCCACTCCGGCCAGGATAAGAATCAGCAATACCGCTGCATACCTGAGCCAATGCGTTGTCTTCCTGGCCGGGAGTGCCCTCACCGGCCGCTCAAGTTCCCCCGAAGCAATGCGTGACTTGATGTTACCCAGCATTCGGTCTTCCACACCCTCATCATGGACTACATCCAGTATTCCGGTTACATCCGTCTCAGTCGCAAGCGACTCGTACCACGCATTGACCCGCTCGTGCTCCTCCTGGCTGCATTCGCCCGCCAGGTAGCGCCTTAAAAGATCTTCGGTAATGTCTTTTTCCATGGCATCGGGTTATGCGTGGGACCTCACTGAAAAAGAAGAGAGGGCCCTTTATGGATATAGTCGATCCATGCAGGCATTTCCCCTATTCCGTATCAGAAAATTTTTGAAATTAACTCAGGTCAGGAAGAAAAGTGGCGAAGGTTCATTCGCAGCAGTTTCATTGCCTTGCTGAGCTGGTTCTCGACCGTTTTTTCGGAAATGCCGAGTTGCCGGGCAACCTGCTTGATGGACAAGTTACGTTCCCTGCTTAATTTGAAGACAAGCTGACAGCGGGCGGGGAGCTTATCGATCTCTCTTTGAAGAGCGCCCGTAAGGTCACTGAGCAGGATATTTTCTTCTGTAGTGTTATCGGCGAGCACCTGATCCTGCTCTGACATAGCGGCCCTCCGGTACATCTCACGATGAATGTGGTCGATAACACGGTAACGGGCCGCCGTGTGCAGGTAAACGCTTAGGCATTGAATGCGAACGTGTTCCCGGTTATTCCACAACGCGGTAAAAATGTCCTGCACGATCTCTTCGCATACTTCCCGTGAACCGATACGCTGAAAGGCTGCTAAAAAAATTTGTCGCCAGTATCTCTTATATACAGCTTCGAAAGCATGCATGTC
>DASVCT010000030.1:0-4724 GCA_036381475.1 Cyclobacteriaceae bacterium | reverse complement strand
GGGCGTAGTATTCAGGATGCTCTTTGGCATATACGTCCGGAGGGACGAGGGCAGCAAAGGTATGTACCCACATGCCCCAGTCAGGCCGATCGCCGGTTTCTGTGTGGTCAAGCTTATGCCAATCTGCGTACTCCTGGTCCCACGTGACCCGGTAATGCGTGGTTCGGAAAGTGATAGGCGGCACCTGTTTGTCATTAATATCGGGAAGTTCGATGCGCTTCTGTTCCGGGATGATCTTTACTGAGGGGCTGTACATCCGGCATCCCAGATATTTTTCTAGGAACGTATAGACGCCGTTCAGCGTGCCCTTTCCGGAGCCACCGGCGATGAGGAGTCGAAGGCTGTCGGTGCGGATGACGAACCCGTCGTCGCTGAGGCTGCTGAAATCGACCGTGGTCGCAAGCTCGTCGAGCCGTTCGTTCTGTCCTAATACAATCTCGTAACGGCTGCGGCCTTCCTGAACGCTGACGACGGGGAAGGCGGTGGCGGAAATCTGCAGCAAATACCGCCTCAGAACCTCTGCCGCCTGCTTCTCCGGCTCTGACGGCGAGGAGGGCAGGACAATGCGGTATCGCGTTACTCCCTCGTCGGCAAGGACGATCCGTTCCGGCGTCTTTTGCTGGCGCGCGTGTTTTTTTCGTTGTGCGGAACTGTTGAAAGGGAACAGCGCCAGGACCAGGAGAAGGATGGCGATGTGGCGCAGGCGTTCATTGGTCGTTTTCCATGCTGGGCTCATAGCATTTCCGGTTTGGGTTGGATGTAAAGTACCACAAAAGGCGATTTCGGTCATCAAATCATAAACGAACGGCACGGATTAGGCATGGGTATCCGGTGTCAGGCATGAATTCATCGATGCGTATTTTGGTTGTGGTTCAAATTATTACCTTGTATCCGTCAGGAAGTCTATGAAAGGCGCGCAGATGTTCAGGCCGATGCGGCGCCGCGTGCTGTACACGTTCGGGTTGCGTTTATTTTTCCCCCTGTTGGGTACTTTGATGCCCATTTTCGGTTTTGCCCAGAAGGGTGTTGATACCCTGATTTCAGAGGAAAAACTTGCGGGGAGGGTGTTGCGGGCCGGACTGGACGCGGTTACGATTTCCGGAGGGGATACCATCCTAAACGAGTCGGCCATCGACCAAAGCAAGCCCTACCAGGGGAGGATCATTCGTAACATACAGATCCGGCACATCGGCTTCGAGCAATCCTATTACGACACCAGCAAGCGGGTATTGAAGGCGGTTGCGACCGTAGCTGACGCGCTTCACGGTACTACGCGCCCCGGTGTCATTAGCAACCACCTGCTGTTTCGCCCCGGCATGAAGGTGAACCCTTACCTCATTGCCGACAACGAACGTTACCTGCGGGAACTTGATTTCATTCTCGACAGCAGAATAATCGTGCAGCCGGTCGAGGGACAAAAAGACTCGGTAGATGTGATCGTCGTGACCCGTGACGTATTTAGTTTGGGGGGCGCCCTGGGCGGAAGTTTTCCGACAGCCACCCAGGTTTCCGTTTATGACGCCAACTTTCTTGGAAGGGGTCAGCGACTCGAGTTCATATCACTTGTCGACAGCGACCGCGACCCTCGCTTCGGTTACGCCGTCCTGTACCGTAAGAGCAGTCTTTTTGGCACGCTCATGAATGCCGAGGTGGCCTATTCTCAGTTGAACACGGGGCCGAGCAACGGCGATGAAACGGAGTTCTCCTATTACCTTCGACTTACGCGGCCCCTGGTTTCACCGTACAAACACTTCGCCGGCGAACTGGAAGTCAGCAGGAACTGGTCGGTAAATGTATACGACAAACCCGATTCCCTTTTCCTGGATTATTCCTACAACATCTTCGATGCGTGGGGCGGATACAATTTCGGCATCAAGGGTGACCCATCCGACAGGACCCGCGACTTCATTGCATTGCGCTACTTTAATGGCGCATACCTCGACAGGCCGTCGCAGGAGGAGTACAGGGTTCTCTCCACCTACAACAACACAGTGGGTGTCCTTGCTGAATATACGTTTTACGAACAGAACTATTATCGTACCCGCTATTTGTTTGGCTTCGGCAGGACGGAGGACGTCCCTTACGGTACGACCGCATCGGCGACGGTGGGATATGTTCGGGAGGCTGGCGTGGAGCGGCCATACGCGGCGCTGAAATGGCATCGCGCACTAGCATACAAGAAGGGGAATTTGCACAGCTGGGATGCCCAGTTGGGCGGGTTTGTGAAAGGAGGGACGCTGGAAGATGCCGTACTTGCCGCCTCCAGCACTTATATTACGCGCGCCGTAAACCTGCGGCCGGGAACGCGTATCCGCGGCCAGGTAAGCGTGGGGTATTCGGCCATTTTCAACCAGCGAACAAGCCTGCCCCTGGAGATCACGGAGCGGGAGATCATGGGGATTTCAGCCGACAGCCTGCTGGGCAACCGTAAGGCATACTTCCGCGTGGAGACGACGGTATACACGCCGTGGAATTTTTTGGGATTTCGCTTTGCCCCCTTTGCCGGCGCCAACATAGCGTGGTTGAATTGTACGGTTTGCGAAGGGCACAACCTACTGGTGCCGGGCGTCAATGTAGGGTTCCGCGCACGCAATGAGAACCTGATTTTCGGAACCATGGAGTTCCGGCTCAGCTACATACCGGAGACGCGGGTGACGGGGAGCCAGTTTTCGTTTGCCTTCAGACAACGGCTCCGCGCCGACGGGTTACCGGGCTTCGCGAAGAAGCCGGACATGGTACGGAGTGATTTGTGATCATTAACCACGGAGACACTGAGGGCGCGGAGTTTCACAGAGGTGTTCTTTTCCGTGCGTTAGAAAGGGTTGTGCCGAGTCGTGTCTGAGGTGCAAATCGCCTCACGTGTTGGAGAGCACAGGCGCTGACGCGCAGGTCTTTTATCAGGGAATCACTGCGCCGCTTGCGGCGCCTGTGCACTCCATGCACCAGTGGCGTATGGTACATGTGTATGACACCGCACGATCGTTGTACGCGCACCAAAGAAAGAACCTCTGAGAAACTCTGCGTTCACTGTGTCTGCGTGGTTAAGCAGCGTCGGCGCTCTCGCAGTCCTTAAACCATTCGTATGCCGCGGCCTTTTCCGGGAATGTGGCGAGATGAAGGTTCTTGTCTTTATACTTTTCGGTCATCGTCTTCTTAAACTTCTCCATGGCGTACTTCGCGAACACGTCGTTACCGATAATGACGGCGTGTGTTTTTACGCCTGCCTTGACGAACAGCATTTCATTCCACACCTTTTCCAGCCACGCCTGATCGTCGATGGAGATGACACCGATGTTTTGGGTATCAGCAAGCCAGTGTATGTCTCCACCCCTCTTTCGTTTGAGACTTGTGTATTCGTTGAAGACGCGTGTGAGGCCGCTACGCAGTTGTTCGCTGTTGGGTTTTTTGATCCATACGTGAAACATGACGTTGGCTTCCTCGTCGTAGTAGCATTCGAGGTACGACTCTTTGAAGATGGTTTCCATGGCGGTGTCGTTAGTTGAAAAAATGATACTTAAATTAAGGAGGTGCGCACTTTTTTTGGGTTCGTTTTGACGTGCGATCTTACAGGAGAAGGGAAATTGATGCAAAGGCAGGCGACCGAAGGAATACCGCTGAAAAATGCCGGTTTGCGGCGAATTGCAAAAAGAAACAGGACACCGCCAAAAGGCAATGTCCTGTTCCGAAAGCGATTATTTTGAGCAGATTAAATCGGGCAGCAGGGGCCGTCGACAACGTACGAGTAGCATCCCGTTCCCGCCTTGATCCATGCGGTGGTCTCAAAGACGTTTCCGTATTCCCTGTCGAGCTCGAACTTAATGATGTACTTGTCAGCGTCCGGCATGTCATCAAACTTTACAAACCTTGACGTCACGGAATTGACATCGCATCCCGTGTTGCCTTCAGAGCTCTCGAGTTTCGCAGGCTGACCGTTAACAGTTGCCCATACGATACTTTCGATGTTGAGAAGCTCGCTCCTGCTGCAGTTGTCCAGATCAATGATGAAGTGGCTGATGCCCTTCGCGCCTTCGCCTTTGCAAATTTCATACGTCCACACGGTTCCTTCTTTCGTAACCTTGATCGTGTAATCTTCTGCGCTGCCGCCGGAATTTCCAGGAGACTCATCGCCTGTAGTTTCCAGTTTCTTGAGCTGTCCTGGTGGAACGTCTTTCTTTGCGGAGAAGTCTACCGGCTCGGAACATGCGGCGACCAGTAGTGCTACCGCGGGGATCATCTTGTAGAGTGAGGATCTTCGAGTAAGCCAACCGAAGCGTTTCATAAGTTTTTGAGTTTGGTGAATTCCTGCAAGCTATTAAAGGCCCTGTGCGCTGTCGATGATCAATGTCTTGATAGCCGAGATTTTTGTTATCAAAACAGTGTATCGGAATTGGATCGTGTTTCCATATGAAACGGATTCCGAAAAAGAGACGCCTTTCAGTAGGCAGCCTTTTGTAAGCCTACGGCTTCCAACGGATGAGGGATCGGGTTTGAATGTTAATGAAGAGATGGGGGATTGCCTGACGGCGATCCCTAAGGGGGACGCGTCAACCAACAAGGCCCGGCGCGCTGCGCGCGCTATGGATTCTGTGAGAATCCTTTTGTAAGCCTGCGGCTTCCAACGGATTCTCGCAGAATCCATTTGGGACGGGCCTTGTTGGTTGCGGAGAGAGAGGGATTCGAACCCTCGGTCCGATTGCTCGGACAACGGTTTTCGAGACCGCCCC
>DASVCT010000029.1:0-11628 GCA_036381475.1 Cyclobacteriaceae bacterium | reverse complement strand
CGCGCGTCCAACCCAACGCTGTTATCCCAGGGCTGCGGCCGTTGGCCTTGCCCTGGGCTACAAACATGCCGCCCCGCTGGGGCTGGTCATTCTTCACTCTCACTCTCACTCTCACACTGTCTTACTCTCACTCTCACACTCACACTCACACTGTCTTTCCCTGGTCCACTATCCTGCATTTCGCGCCAGGACAAGTTGTACCCTGATGAAAGGTTACCTGTGGCGCGCGTCCAACCCAACGCTGTTATCCCAGGGCTGCGGCCGTTGGCCTTGCCCTGGGCTACAAACATTCAGCCCCGCCGGGGCTGCTCATTCCTCACTCTCACACTCACACTCACACTGATTTTATCCTGCATTTCGCGCCAAGACAAGCTATACCCCGCTGAAAGGTTACCTGTGGCGCTGGGGCTGCTCATTCTTCACTCTCACACTCACACTCACACTGAATTACGGGATTGCTTTTTGAAAGAGCGTCGGCGCGTTTATCTTTGGCCTGCAAAATCTCAAATCCCAAGGATATGTCTAAATACGATATTGTTATCATCGGGAGTGGGCCAGGTGGTTATGTAGCCGCCATCCGGGCTTCTCAACTTGGAATGAAAGTGGGGGTGGTCGAGAAGGCCGAGCTGGGTGGCGTGTGTCTGAACTGGGGGTGTATCCCCACAAAAGCCTTGCTGAAAAGTGCCAACGTATTTGAATACATCAAGCATGCGACCGACTACGGCGTAGATGTAAAAGGTGCAAAGGCCGACCTCATCGCGATGGTGAAACGCAGCCGCGCGGTTGCAGACAGCAACAGCAAGGGTGTCCAGTTCCTTTTCAAGAAAAACAAAATCGATCATATTCCCGGCTTCGGAAAGGTGAGAAAGGGAGGTAAGGTGGAAGTCACCGATGACAAGGGCAAGAAAACGGAGCTGGAGGCAAAGCACATCATCCTGGCTACGGGCGGCAGGTCGCGGGAATTGCCTAATCTGAAGATTGACGGCAAGAAGATCATCGGTTATCGGGAAGCAATGATCCTGGATAAGCAGCCCGCCAAAATGCTCGTCGTGGGCTCCGGCGCAATCGGCGTCGAGTTCGCTTATTTCTATCAGACCCTTGGAACGGAAGTAACCCTCGTCGAGTTTCTGCCCCGCATTGTGCCCGTTGAAGATGAAGAGGTGTCGAAAGCCCTCGACAAATCATTCCGCAAGCAGGGCATGAAAATTCATGTCAACTCGGAAGTGACGGCGGTTGACACCAAGGGTAAGAACTGCGTCGCCACCGTCCGCACGCCCGAGGGCCAGATCAAGGTCGAGGCAGATGTCGTGCTGTCGGCCGTGGGGATTGCCACCAACCTGGAAGGTATCGGATTGGAAGAAACCGGCGTTAAGACCGAGAAGGGAAAGGTTATCGTGGACGATTTTTACCGTACAAACGTGCCGGGCATCTATGCTATTGGCGATATTGTCAAAGGTCCGGCCCTGGCCCACGTTGCCTCAGCGGAAGGAATCATCTGCGTGGAAAAAATTGCGGGAAAAAACCCCGAACCGCTCAACTACAACAACCTACCGGGATGTACATACTGTTCGCCTGAGATCGCCTCTGTCGGATATACTGAAGAAGGTGCGCGAAAGGCTGGCTACGAGATCAAGGTCGGTAAGTTTCCATTCACTGCATCAGGCAAAGCAAAGGCAGCCGGTGCCACGGAAGGATTTATTAAGGTGATCTTTGACGCCCGGTACGGCGAATGGCTCGGTGCGCACTTTATCGGCGCCAACGTCACCGAAATGATTGCTGAGGTTGTCGTTGCCCGGAAGCTGGAAACCACAGGACACGAGATCATCAAATCGGTTCACCCGCACCCGACGATGAGCGAGGCCATCATGGAAGCGGTTGCTGCCGCTTACGGCGAGGTGATCCACCTGTAGAACGGACCGGTTACATGTCGCCCGGTCGTGACGGGGAACCGAACAGACCGGAGTATTTCATGTATTCCGTTTCGATACGTGTAGCCAGGTCTTCTTCCCCGTATTCATACATGATCCGTTGAAGTTCGCCGAGTACGGCATGATTCAGTCGTAAATCGCTGTTCATCTCATTGCGGCGGACGTAATAGTCGATCATTTCTTTTGACCGGCGGAAAATGAGTTCGGTGATGGATCGGGCTCGTTCCTTTTCTCCCAGTTCAAGCAGGAGCTGTATCGTTGGAAGGGACGTAAACCGATCGAACGGCACGCCCTCGTCCGGCATCTTTTCCAGGCTGAACAGTATGACTTCGCGGGCCTTCTCCTCCTTGTTCTCTGCCAGCAATGCATTCGCCAGGCTGATTAGCGAATTCCTTTGATTCAAAACGAACTTTCTGTAGTCTTCGGAGTTGTAAACCTTGGGATCGTCAAGTCCGCGATATTGGAATTTGGTCAGCATGTTTTGGTAAGCGACCTCCGTGTTGACGAGCTCCTGTTGCGGCCTCGGATTGCGCACCGGCAAAATGCGATAGGCGTTGCCTTCCTGCACGACGTACGGACGAAGGTCGACCTTAAACTGCGCGAGCGATGTATGGTTGACATAAATCGGGCGCTCCCAGTTCGAAGTGGCGAGAAGATCAAGCATGGCGAGATCTTTTTTCTCCAGGCTGTTCCCCAGGACCCTTAGACGCATCTGCGGAACAATCAGACTGTCGAGATTTTTCGGGACGATGCCCAGCGAACGAACTTTGTCGACATCCACATTCAGCACCAGTTCTTTCGCGGGAAGCATGTTGGCACTGCTCATCAACGGGTGCTGGAGGCCGGAGTAGTTCCGCTTGAGAAGCTTTAGGTATTCAACCAGGTCAATACTGCCCAGCCCGGTGTCGTAATACATTAAGATGTCATTAGGACCGCCCTGCTGGTAGTTTTCTGCGGTTAGCGTGTAGGGGAAAGGTTCGGACTCGTACGTTTGACGCATGGTTTGCCTGACGTACCAGTCTGTATTGTAATAGCTCAACACAACGACCCGCATGTCGGTACGTACACCTTCGACTTCCTGTGCATACCACAGCGGGAAGGTGTCGTTGTCCCCGCCGGTAAACAGCACTGCGTTGGGTGCGCACGACTGGAGGTAATTAATGGCCGAGTCGACGGAAAAATACCGGTTGCTGCGATCATGGTCATTCCAATTTTCCGCAGCCATTAGCGCAGGAGCCGTCAGGCACAGCAAGGTTGAGATGATCGCAACCGCTCTGCCGTTCTTTATGAATCGGCGCAACACCTCCGCAATAGAGAGAACTGCGAATCCGATCCAGATGGAAAAGGCATAGTACGACCCGGCATAAATATAATCGCGTTCCCGCGGCTCGGAGGGGGGTGAGTTCAGGTAGACGACCAGCGCGACGCCCGTGAGGATAAACAGCAGACCTGTTACGGCGAAATTTTTCGGATCATTGTTGGCCTGGTACACCAGCCCGAGCAAACCCAGAAGCAAAGGGATCATAAAGTAGTTGTTCCGTCCCTTGTTCGTTGCCAGTTCTTCAGGAAGGTCTTCAAACCAATCGCTGGGGCTTAGCCATCCGGCGTCTTGTATGTCGCTTTCCCTTCCCGCAAAATTGAACATGAAGTAACGCATGTACATGAACCCGATCTGGTGCATGAACATAAATCGAAGGTTATCGGCGAATGTGGGTTTCTCGCCCTCCCTCAGGCCGAGGATCTCCCGATACGTTTGCTGGTGGTCGGGCTGAGTGCTGTAAATGCGGGGAAGGATGGTCATGTCGGAAGGACTGTAGCGATAATCGATGCGACGGTCGGTGATCTCGTAACGGTCTTTTCCCTTGGTATACACAGGAACGCCGTCGGTATATCCTTCTACTTCGGCGGTAAAATATTGTCCGTACCAGAGGGGACGACTGCCGTACTGTTCGCGTTTCAGATAGCGAACGAAGCTCATGACATCGGAAGGATCGTTCTCATTGATAGGAGGTTTTTCATTCGACCGGATCACGATCACAGCATACGAGCTGTATCCGATGAGAATAAAGGCAGTAGAAACAAGAAACGTGTTCAGGATGACATTGCCCTTTTTCTGCGTCCTTATAATTCCATAGATCAGCGCACCGATGAGGATTGCGCTGAACACAATAACACCCGATCCGAAAGGAAGCCGAAGGGAATTGACGAAGTATATTTCAAAGGCGCCTGCTACGGAGGGAAGCCCGGGAATGATGATGCTGTCGATAAAGAAGATCAGCAGCAGACTTATGACCAGCGTCCAGACAATACCCCAGAATGTAGGTTTCTTGTATTTCTTGAAATAGTAAATCAAGCCGAGCGCGGGTATCGTTACCAGATTGAGCAGGTGAACGCCGATGGACAAGCCCATCATATAGAAGATGAGGATCAGCCATCGGTTGGCTTTGGATTCGTCTTCAATCAGATCCCACTTCATCATCGCCCAAACGACGAAAGCTGTAAAGAACGATGACATAGCATAGACTTCAGCTTCTACGGCCGAAAACCAGAAGGAGTCTGAAAACGTGTAGGCCAGTGCGCCGACCACCCCTGAGCCGAAGAGCAGCCAGGCCTTGTCAGAAGGGATTTCTTCAGACACCGAAATCTTTAAGAGTTTTCGACCAAACAGGGTGATGGACCAGAAAAGGAAAAGGATCGTGAATGCGCTCGCCAGGACGCTGGAGAAGTTGATCCAATAGGCTACGCGCGTCACATCGCCCATTGCAAGAAATGAAAACAGGCGGCCGATAAGGAGGAAGAGCGGCGCGCCTGGCGGATGGGGAACCTCGAGTTTGTAAGAAACCGATATGAATTCCCCACAATCCCAGTAGCTGGCAGTTTCTTCCATCGTAAGCCAATAGGTAATCAGCGCCACGGTGAACACGGTCCAGCCGCCGATGTTGTTGATCCTTCGAAAATTCATGAAAAGCGGGTTTTCAGAAACTCAAGACGCGAAAATACAAAAAACCTGACAGCCCCGGCCCATCAGGGCATTCACTATTCCGATGCTCCCTATTTGTAGACAATGACATAGAAACAAAGCCACAACAGGAAAATCAGGATGTAGGAACTTGCAACAATCAACCACACGACGCGTTTGTCCTTTCGGGCATGGAAATGGATACCGTTGACGAGTGCGACGCAGTAGGCAACTTCGAAAAGATTAAGGGCGCGAAGTGGATAGGCCCATTTACGGTCTATTGCCTCGTAATCGAAGAAGTTCATTAGGGACAAGGGATAAAAGGCCCGAATCTCCGGGAGGGTAGGATCCGTATTGACAATCATAAACCACAGGATCTTGATCACTTCAGGAACCAGGAAGATAAATTCGCAGGTAAGCACGAGCGTCCAGCACTGCCGGTACGTGACGCGGTAGCCATACATGAAGCATCCCACCCAAATAACGAACGCGATGACGGTAAACTTCCAGAGGTAGACTAACGGCACGGAAAAAAGCTTCAGGCCCGCCAGCACTTGGAGGATAAAACCCTCGGGCCGATCCTGGAGAAACTCAAAGGCCGCCGTTTCGTGTTCGATAAAGGAAATCTTTACATACAGGAGCAAAATGCTGAGGAGGCACAACAAAACGAAAAGGAGTCTTTTGTCTGCTGCGAATATTGATTTAGTTTCGTGCGGTTGGGAGGTGTCCATTTTGCCCGTGGAATGGTTCAGAATGTTTCAGATTTACCAAATTACGCGACTGCTTCCAAGAACCGCCTTCGCGTCGCTTTTTTTTGTATTTGTCGCTGGCAGTGATGCGGTGGCACAATCAAACGAAAAAAAAGACACCACCATCATCTTATTGTCGAATATCCAGATTCAACTGGAGTGCACACAGGCGCTCAACGACCTGTACAATTTTAAGTTTGATCGCGCCGAACAGCAGTTCCGCTACCTCAAGACCCAGTACCCATGGCACCCGCTTCCGTATTTCTTGATGGGGCTGATCGAATGGTGGAAGATCATGCCGAACCCTTCTGATGAGTCGCATGACGAAGTCTTTCTTGCCTACATGGATAGCACCATTCTCGTGGCCGAGAATCTCTTCAAGAACCATCCTGCCTACAAGGTTGAAGCGGCTTTCTTCCTTGCAGGCGCGTACGGGTTTAAAGGACGGTTGTATTCAGATGAGGATCGGAAAAGCTGGCGAAAGGCAGCCAGCGCTGGCAAGAATGCGATTCACTACATGGAGGAAAACAGGGGCAACACCGACCTGAGTCCTGAGTTGCTCTTCGGCGATGCCCTGTACAATTACTTTTCGGTGTGGGTTCCGGAAAACTATCCCGCGGTGCGACCGCTGCTGTGGTTTTTCCGAAAAGGCGACAAGGCACTGGGTCTTAAACAACTCCGGGAAGTGTCATACAACGCGTTCTACACCCGCACTGAGGCGATGGTATGGCTCATGCGGATACTTAATAGTTATGAGAATGACCAGGGTCAGGCATTCCAGATCAGTGAATATCTGCATCAAACGTATCCCGATAATCCCTATTTCCATCGCTATTATGCGCGTATGCTTTACGCGACAGGAAAGTTTTCTCGTGCGGAGGAGTGCAGCCTCGAAATCCTCGCGGCCATCGACAGCGGGAAGGTAGGATATGAGGCCACCAGCGGCAGATACGCGGCATTCTTCCTGGGTCAGATCAATGAAACGCGGCGTAACGACGTCGCTGCGCAGAAGTATTATGAAATGTGTGTCCACTTTGCCGAGCAGACCGAGAGCTTTGATTCCGGCTATTACCTGTATTCGCTAATTGCCCTTGGCGAGATTGCCGAACGTCGAGGCGATCAGGCCACCGCACGACGCTACTTCGCCGAAGCAAAGAAAAAAGCCGGACGTAAGGACGAGGCTTTTAAGGCGGCAAAGAAACGCCTGAAAGAACTCGACAAAGGCGATTGATTAACGGCCCTTCGACTAGCTAAGGGACCGGGTGATCCCATGTAGAGACGTTGCATGCAACGGCTCTACTATTAACATTTCGTATCTTTCCGGGGTGGATGAACGCGACTTTATCGTTACCCCGCTTTTGCTGATCGTTGTGTACTTCTGCGCGTACCTGGTGCGCAGCACGGTGCCCGACCGCGAGAGTCGTGCGTATTTTTTGCCGGCGCTGACCGTCCGCATCGCCGGGGCTATCCTTGTGGGTGTTATCTACCAGTTTTACTATGGGGGCGGCGACACGCTGGCCTATCACACGCACGGTAGCCGCCATATCTGGGAAGCCTTCATGACAAACCCCCTTTACGGGCTTGACCTTCTTTTGTCAAACGGGGTGCACCACCCCGAAACGCTCGCCTGGTCGGGAAAGATCTGGTACTTCCGGGACCAGCAATCGTTTTTCGTTATTCGTGTAGCCGCAGTATTTGACCTGCTCACATTCTCTTCGTACACCGGAACTGCCGTGTTGTTTGCGGTACTCTCATTCATCGGCGCATGGCTGATGTACCGGACATTCTATCACATTTACCCAACGTTTCACCGTTGGCTCGCCGTCTCCTGTCTTTTTGTGCCCACCGTGTTCTTCTGGGGATCAGGAATTTTCAAGGATACAATTACCCTCGCTGCATTGGGCATAGCGACATATTGCATCTACAAGGTCGCCATAGCAAGGAGCATCCGGATAAAGTACATCCTTGGCGTTGCCATTTGCCTGTGGATGATCTATTCAATAAAAATCTACATCCTCCTTTGTTTCCTTCCTGCGGTATTGTTGTGGATCGGTATCCGGTACATTGCCAGCGTGCGTCAGATAGTCGCGCGCGTGTTGCTGCTACCGCTTGGTTTGGCATGTATCGTCGCGTTGGGATACCTGGCCGTAAAGCAAGTAGCCAAGGATGATCCACGGTACAATCTCAACCGTATTGCCGAAACGGCGCGCGTAACGGCATACGACATCGGTTTCTGGACGGGCAAAGACGCGGGCTCGGGCTATTCGCTGGGCGAGCTGGACGGCACCCTGGAAGGGATGCTGCGGCTTGCGCCTCAGGCCATCAACGTATCGCTGTATCGCCCCTATCTCTGGGAAGTGAATAATCCACTTATGTTGTTGGCCGCGCTGGAGAGTTTTGCCCTGATGATAGTCACAGTTTATGTGCTTGTCCGGGCGAGATTGGGCACATTTCGCTACTTCCTCCACCCCGATGTTATCTTCTGCATGGTGTTCGCGTTGATATTTGCTTTCGCGGTGGGTGTGTCGACATACAATTTCGGTACACTTTCCCGCTACAAAATTCCCCTCATGCCTTTTTTCCTGGTTGGCATTGGGTTGATCTACTATTACTCGAACAGGGATAGGAAGTTGGAGCAGTTGGAAGTAACGGAATAGCGGTCGATCACCATCTGGCGGCCCGCGCGTCCCAGACGTTTCCGCAAATCAGCATTCGCAATGAGCTTCCCGAGTACGTCCACCCACTCGTCTTCGGTGTTGCAGAGACATCCATTCTCCATGTGGCGTATGATGGTTGAGTTGACGCCGACGGCGCTCGCGACAGCCGGAAGGCCAAGGGCCATATACTGAAGGGCTTTGAATCCACATTTGCCTTTCGACCACTCGTCGTCGGGCAGGGGCATGATGCCGATGTCGCTCGTCATCAGGTCGGAGATTTCGGTTTCCGGAGACCACGCGCGAAAGATCAAGTTTGGCAACTGCATTTCAGGAGGCCGGTCGGCAATTACCAGAAGAGTCGTCTCAGGAAACTTTTGCTGAACCCGCGCCAGCACATTCCTCAACAGATACAGGTATTTCAGCGTGCTGTGTGAACCCGTCCAGCCAATGACGATTTGGGTGGAGTCTTTTACGGCTGGTTGTTGCCGTGATGGATTGTGAAGTCCTTCGGTGTCTACCGTGGTGGGATTCAAGACAGCGTTCGCATTAAAGCGAAGCGCGTACCGACGGAGGTATTCGTTGCCGCAGCTTACCTTTTGGCTCCAGCGACAGATGTACGACACCTTGCTGCGCCAACGAAGGATGCGTTCGATCATTGACTCACTCACCTTATCGGTCATCCATATCGCGTCGTCGAAATCATAGATGACTTTCTTCCTTAGCACCTTTGCCAGGAACCATTCGATTACAGGAGGGCCTACCGGAGCTGCTTCGCGGTGGATAAGGACGTAATCATACCGGCCTGCGGAAAGCATCAGGCCGATCCTTCGTGCAAAGCCGCCGACGATCATCCCGAGCCGGGCGCGCGTGTAACCGCGCTGGTAAAACAGGCGCCAGCGATGAGGTGGGAGGAATGGCTCAAGTCGAAGCGTGTTGCCCTCCCTTTTGAGGGCGTCGAGGTATTGTTCGAACCGGAATCGTTGCGACGGGGATTCGCCCGGAGGATATGGTACAAGGAAAAGAATTTTCATGGCTCCGGCACAGCGTGAAGTTCCCCTAACCAAATGCGGGACTGTAGGTTATCAGCTTAAAGAAGTCCATTTTGCAAAATTAAACGTACATTTAATTTTTTTAAGGGCAGGGATTTTACACCTCCCTGGTCAATAAGTTTTTTATGGCCCCTGAACCCCGAATCGTCGTCGACGCCAGCAAGCGAGGTTTTTCGCTGAACCTGAAGGAACTGTTTGAATACCGGGATCTCTTTTTGATCCTGGCCTATCGTGACCTTCGGGTGCGGTATGCACAGACGTTCCTTGGTCTCGCGTGGGCCTTTCTTCAACCCGCTGCCACGCTGCTGATCTTCACCGTTGTGTTCGGCCGTGCCGTAAAGGTGGATACCGGGGGAATTCCGTACCCGGTCTTTGCCATAACAGGGATGACGGCATGGACCTATTTCGCGTTTGTTTTGAATCAGTCGGGCAACTCCATTGTCGGTGCTCAGGAGATGGTGAAGAAGATTTATTTTCCCCGGCTGGTGATCCCGCTCTCGAAGGCGGTGGTTGGGTTTGTCGACTTTCTCATTGCCTTCGCCATACTCTTCGTACTGATGGTTGTGTACCGCGTGATGCCTTCGGGGAACCTTGTGTTCCTGCCGGTCTTTATCCTGCTGACCGTCGTGTCGGCGCTGGCGGCGGGCATTTGGCTGAGCGCGCTCACGATTCGCTATCGTGATTTTCAGCACGTGGTTCCCTTCCTGGTGCAGTTCGGGTTGTACGCCACGCCGATCGCCTATCCCAGTGAGACCATAATAGATAACCTGCCCCGGTGGGGGACGGTCCTGTACTATTTGAATCCCATGGCGGGGGTCGTGGAGGGTTTCCGGTGGTCGGTGCTCGGTGGCTCGCCGCCGAATGAGTTTGCTTATTTGTCGTTTGGCGTAATGGCGCTTTTGTTTATTTCCGCGCTGATCTACTTTAAGCGCGTGGAGCGGGTGATGGCGGACATCGTTTAACTCCCGGCCTGCATTCGTTACAGTCCTTTTTGCGCACCAATCAAAATACACGTATATTTGTATTGGACACGTGTTGTAAATGAAAACGAAACTAACGCTTACGGTCAGAAAGGATGTGGTTGAGGCCGCCAGGAGGCTTTCCAGGACGACGGGGAAATCCATTTCTGCCATGTTCGAAGAGGTATTCAGTGCATCTAAACCGACCGGGCTTAAGACTGAGCAGCAGCGTGCCGCGGCGCGATTGTTAAAGACCTTGAGGAAAGCTGACGAGGTAGAGACATTGGACGACGAGACACTCATTAGGAAACATGTCACAGGGAAATTTGCCTGACGTCTTCCTCGACACAGATGTGTCTTTTGATATTATCTCCAAGCGTAAGCCACATTTTTCTGCTTCCGTCGCGTTGCTGGAAATGACGGCGAATGGTGTGGTGAGGCCCCTTATATCAGAGAGTAGTCTCGCGACCTTGTTCTACCTGGCATTCGATATATACAAGCTCAGGGATGCTTCGAAAAAGCTTTCCGATTTCATAGGGGCCTGTGAGGTCGTCAACGCTGGTAAGGACACCGTTCTTCGGGCACTCCAGTCGTCCTATCGGGACCGGGAGGATGCCTTACAATATTTTACAGCGCTGAAGGCGGGGGCGGACTATTTTATCACCCGAAATACTAAAGACTATCGGGCAGCGGTCGACACGCTACCTGTTTATACGCCACAGGAATTTTCGAAGCTGGTGTCCTGATCTGTTTTTTTATGGAAGAACTTACGTGAGATCGGGTAAGATTTTTTCAATCGATCGTGGAATGAAGCTTACGGCCGTAACCCCATTACTCATTACCTTCGTAGTTAAATTCGCTTAATATGCCTGGCGATGTCGCCATACGAGTAAATGGTCTCGGAAAAAAATTCGTGATCGGTCACCGGGTCGAAGGCGACCTTCGTGGCTCGTTTTCGCGCCGGCTGAGTGGGCTTATGGGCCGGTCTGGAGAAGGGGCGCGCGAAGAGTTCTGGGCGTTGAAGGATGTATCCTTCGAGGTCAGGAAAGGCGAGGCGGTGGGGATCATTGGGCGAAACGGTGCGGGGAAGAGCACGTTGCTGAAGATCCTGTCGCGCATTACTGATCCCAGCGCCGGGCGTTTCGAGATCACCGGGCGGGTGTCGTCGCTGCTCGAGGTGGGCACTGGCTTTCATTCGGAGCTTACGGGCCGGGAGAACATTTACCTCAACGGCACGATCCTAGGCATGCGGCGCGCGGAGATCCGCAAGAAATTTGACGCCATTGTCGATTTCAGCGGAGTCGAGAAATTCCTGGACACACCGGTG
>DASVCT010000028.1:0-5622 GCA_036381475.1 Cyclobacteriaceae bacterium | reverse complement strand
ACTTCTATCCGTACCTTTGCAACATGATCACCACAGCCGGCAAACAGGATATCCGAAAACTGTCTCTTGACGAGATGAAGGCCTTTTTTCTGGCTCACGGCGAAAAGGAGTACCGGGCGAGACAGCTATACGAGTGGATATGGATGAAGGCTGCACGGGATTTTGATCAGATGACGAACCTGTCGCAGGCCACACGCGAATTGCTGAAGGAAAATTTTTCGTTCCGCCTGCTGCATATCGACCGGATGCAACGCAGCGCAGACGGCACCATCAAGAATGCAGTGAAACTACACGACGGGCTCGTGGTGGAGTCGGTTCTCATCCCACACGAACGCCGGATCACGGCTTGTGTTTCTTCACAGGTGGGCTGCAGTCTCGACTGCCGGTTTTGTGCCACAGCCCGGCTCAAGCGCATGCGCAACTTGTCAGTCGACGAGATCTACGATCAGGTCGTGGCGATCCGCGACCAGGCACAGCTCTTCTTCGGCCGACCATTAACCAACATCGTCTTTATGGGCATGGGGGAGCCGTTGCTGAACTACACCAACGTGATCGGCGCTATCGACAAGATCACATCGCAGAACGGATTGAACCTGGCGTCACGACGGATCACCGTATCAACGGTAGGCATTGCCCGCATGATCCGGAAAATGGCGGATGATGACGTGAAATTCAATCTTGCCGTGTCGCTACACGCTGCGATCAACGAGACGCGATCTTCCATAATGCCCATCAACACCTCGAACCGGCTCGAGGATCTCGCTGACGCATTGCGTTACTGGTATGCGCGGACCAAGCGAAAGGTCACCTACGAATACGTAGTCTGGGATGGCATAAACGATTCACCGGAACACGCTACAGCTTTGCTTAAGTTTTGCCGGATTGTACCATGCAAGGTCAATCTGATCGAATACAATGCCATTGGTGACGACACGTTCCGCCAGGCATCGGAGCCCGTCATTCAAAACCTGATGGAGTTGCTGGAACGCAACGGCATAACCACCCGGATCCGGAGAAGCCGGGGAAAAGACATCGACGCCGCCTGCGGGCAGCTGGCTAACAAGAGTGGATGAGAGCAGGTTGGCCGGAAAAGATTTTTGCGCTGTGGGTGTCGCTATTGATTCTCGCCGGTCTCTGTTTGGCATCCACCGCGCGGGCGCAGGTTCGTGTTAGTGGTATCGTCATCGACTCGGTAACCTTCAAGACGTTGGCCGGAGTGCATGTCCGCGCCGTTGGTGCCGGAGGGGTAGTCACTGATGAACAGGGCGCTTTCAGCATCGTCGCGGCCCCATTTGATACGCTCATCTTTAGTAGTGTCGGCTACATCCCCGTCCGGTTTCCCGTTGTGCTCGACGAGGAGGATATCATTATCGTCATGTCGGAAGATGTGACGTACCTTCACCCCGTGGTTGTGACGGCGCCGTTGGTCCGGTCTCCTCTTATCCGGGAGAAAGTCAAAGTGGAACCCCGTGTATCCCGACCTGCCCCTCTTGCCACCGAACATGGCATCGCGTTCGATTATTTCTCCCGCGCCCAGCGGGAGAAGCGAAAGTTGTTCCGCACGATGGAGGCTAACCAGCGCGTGGAGGCTTACGCGAAGATCGTGGCGGACCCGCTATTCAAGAGCGAAATGATCCGGCGGTATGACTTAACCGAGAACGCCTACTACGCGGCGATCGAAAACTTCAACCTCCACTTGCTGGACAGTATCGCCTACAAGACGCCGGAAGAAGTGGAAGGAATTCTTGATGGCTATTTTTGCCGGGTAAGCTACCGGTGCCGCTAGGCTCCCGGATCCGGCTGTTTACTTCCGCGACGCGTTGAAAAGTTTTTCCTTCTCTTCGCGCGTCAGGCTTTCGTAACCGCCTTCGGATATTTTGTCGAGAATGGCGTCGATCTCGTCCTGCGAAACCCGGTCGCTGGCGGGCTTTCGGTTTTCCCTGGTTTTTTTTCGCTGGCCTCGGTAGGAAACCTTCACACGCGTTTCGGGCTTCAGCATTTTCCTGAACCAGTCGATCAATCCGGTTACCCAGGCACCCAGGTTATGGCCTGCCTGCAATTGCCGGATGTACAGGTATCCGATCAACGCACCTCCGAGGTGGGCCAGGTTTCCACCTGCATTGGCGCCAACGGTTCCGATGAAGGAGAGCACAACGAAAAATGCCGCGATGTATTTTATGCGAACAGGCCCCAGGAAGAGGAGAAAGAATGTATAGTTTGGCATAAGCGTGGCGCAGGCAACGACAACCGCGTTTACTGCGGCCGACGCACCCACCATTCCGCCTCCAGGCATGTTGAGTTTATAAAAAGGAATCAGGTTATAGGCAAGGAGGAAGGCCACTCCACCGGCCAGGAATCCGAGCACATAGACTGATATGAGTTTGTCGCTTCCGAGGTATTCAACGAACAGGCGGCCGAACCAGTAAAAGATCAGCATGTTGAACAGGATGTGGAAGATGCCGGAAAGATCGTGGACGAAGGCGTAGGTCACGATCGTCCAGGGCCGTGTCAGAAACTCCGAAAATGATGCGGGGATAGCAATGTTGTGGTGAATGAGCAGGAAGAATCCTTCGGCCTGTAGGATGAAGGAGAACACTTTGAGTACGGCCAGCGCAAGGAAGATCACCACGTTGATGATGATGATCTGAACGTGTGCGTTGTTGTAACGATTAAAAGCCTGTTTAAAGTCGTCGAACATTTGATCCTCCGTTCTTGATCGGTCTCACCAGTACCTCCCTCCCTGTTTTCGCCATGCCATGATGAGAGCGAACGCCACCACAACGCCGCCGAGGTGCGTAAAGTGCGCTACCTGCCCGCTCCGATCCATAAGAAAGGTCAGGCCTCCCAACAGGAAGACAAGGTATTTGGCCTTTATGGGAATCGGTGGGAACAGCAGCATCACTTCCATATTAGGGAAAGTCATGCCAAAACCCATCAAAACTCCATAAATGGCACCCGAGGCGCCCATCATGACGCCAAACTCTCCTGCACCGAAGAAAAAGTTGACTAAGATACTAAATACTGCAGCACCAATTCCGGTAATCAGGTAAAACGAAAGGAAACGTCTGGGTCCCCAATAAGTCTCTAACGTGGGTGCAATAAACGCGAGTGCCAGCATATTGAAAAAAATGTGCGAGAAGCCGCCGTGAACAAACATGTAGGTGAACAACTGGTACGGCTTGAAGCAGTCCGACTTATAGCTCCACAAAGACAAGTACCCGGTGACAACGTCCACGAAGTCCGCATATCGCACACCGCTGATGGTGCAAAGAAATTCCTCGCCGGGGGCAAACTGCTGGGCGAGGAACACAAGTGCGTTGATCACGATCAGGTTTTTGACGACGGGGGTGAGTCTGAACATAAAGACGGGTTAAGACAATCGCGTATTTCTAAGGACGGCTAAAGTAACTTTCGATTTTGCCAAACTCAAAAATAAAGAACGTTGGTTTTCCGTCAGGCGTCAGATTGGGCGTCCGGCAGGCCATAAGTTGGTCGATAATGCTGGCCATTTCCTCCTTTTGAAGGGGTTGACCCGTTCGTATCGACGCCCGGCGTGCCAGGGCAAGAGCAAGGTTTTCGCTTATCGGTAGCGACAGCGTCGCCTGATTCACCTTGAATTGCTCCAGCAGGCCTTCGAACAATTCCTTCTCGCGACCGGGACTGACATGCGCTGGAATACCTTCGACAAGGAACGAATAGCGTCCAAAAACTTCGAAGCGAAATCCAAGAGCACGAATTTCGGGGGTCATTTCCAGCGTCAGCGCGAAGTCGGCAGGACTCATTTCCACCGTCTGCGGGAAAAGCGACTGCTGGCTTTCTCCTGTGCGGTGAACAAGCCGATCGAGATTCCGTTCGAACAGGATTCGCTCGTGCGCCGCCTGCTGGTCGACGATCATAAGTCCCGCGCGCACCTGCCGCAGGATATACCGGTTATCAAGCTGCACCAACCATCGGTCAACAGCAGGCGGCTGATCCGGCCTGTTGACGGCGCTCTCAAAGCGCAGTTCACGAACGGGTTGGGGAGGACCTTGTACCGCCGGATGTGAGGTGTCCAGCAACGCCTCCCATCGTTGAAGGTTGGCACGTTGTAGCGGCGTATGGAATCGTTCGTCGAAATAGATTTCCCGGGCCTGTTCGGATGACGCTTTTTCGAGCCGCGTCATAATGTTGACATCGCCCTCGAAGTCGATTGCCGGCATGAGGTTGTGCGCACCGATGGCCTGACGCACTGCGGCGAGCACGACGCCATATATCGAACGTTCATCGTCGAATTTGATTTCCGTCTTGGTCGGGTGAATGTTCACGTCGATGTGACGGGGATCGATTTCAAGGAACAGGGTATAGAAAGGAAAGCTTCCTTCCGAAATAAGACCTTCAAACGCTGTCATCACTGCGTGATGAAGGTAGTTGCTTCGGATGTAGCGGTTATTTACAAAAATGAATTGCTCGCCGCGTGTCCGCTTTGCCGACTCAGGTCGACCAACGTAGCCGTGCAATTTTACGCGGTCGGTTTCCTCGCTGCATGGTGCGAGTTGCTTTTGATACGACTTACCGAAAATTGAAACGATACGCTGACTCAGTTTGCCCGGGACGAGTTCATATTCCAGCGTGTCGTTGATGAAATAATTGAATGCAATGTGCGGATGGGCAATGGCTATCCTCTGAAACTCCTCATTGATATGACGAAGTTCAACGGAATTTGACTTAAGGAAGTTACGACGGGCAGGAATGTTGAAGAAGAGGTTTCTGACGCTGATGCTTGTACCAACGTCAGCAGCGACCGGCTCCTGTCTGCGCACTTCTGATCCTTCAACATAAATAAGCGTACCAATTTCCCGCTCGGCTGGGCGCGTCTTCAATTCCATCTGCGAGACAGCGGCGATGGAAGCCAGCGCTTCACCGCGGAAGCCCATGGTCCGCAGTGTGAACAAATCCTCGGTTTTTCTGATTTTCGAAGTGGCATGTCGTTCAAGGCTCAACCGTGCGTCGGTCTCTGACATACCCACGCCATCGTCGACCACCTGTATAAGTGCTTTACCCGCATCTCTGATGATTAGCGTGATGCGTCGAGCTTCCGCGTCGACTGCGTTTTCCAGCAATTCCTTTACAGCTGACGCGGGTCGCTGCACCACCTCCCCTGCTGCTATCTGATTCGCAATGGCATCTGGCAACAATTGAATGATGTCGGGCATGTGCAATTGAGAAACTTAGCGGCGCTTTTGTGTAGTGCCGCCACTGCGCATAAGAAAGTATACCGGGAAGATCAGGAGAAGTCCGTAGAATGCCACATTGCCGTACTGCAGGTAAGCGACTACCCAAATCGCGAGGAATGTGAACAGCACGAAACGAATCAGCATGGTGGACGGGCTCGCACTGCCGTGAATCGAACGGCGTGCCGATGACTTGAAGGAGCCGGCGATCCTTTCGCGATGGCTGAACAGTGCCGGATCGACATCTTCCGTCGACTCACCTGTCTGTTTACCGTTTTCAACTTCCCGGCGAATCCGTTCCTGCCGTTCTTTTAATTCATACTCTCTCTCATCATAAAAGCGCGGCGTGAAGCTGAACTTCTTGTGCTTTGGTGTCTTGCTAAAAAGAGAAGGGATTTTCATCTTGCGCGCA
>DASVCT010000027.1:0-67072 GCA_036381475.1 Cyclobacteriaceae bacterium | reverse complement strand
TCCAGCAGCGCGGTGAGCAGGCTCATTAATCAGTGGGTTGATTATTGTTGTCTTTATTGTGTTCCGAACTTTCCTTCAGGTAATCGATCAGCTTCTGTCGGGCAAAAGAAAGAAGATAGGCTGCCGCCTGCGTCGCCAGTACCGTCCCCACATTGCTCAGAATGGCTGCAAACCGCGACTCTTCGCGGAACTCCGGTTCTTCCTCCTCTACAGCGACAAGTTCCTTTCGGCGAACCTTGTCCGATTTTGATTTTCGCTTCGATGGAGCAAAGCCCCGGTATACAAGATAGGCAACACCAACCGCGCCGGCGACGACCGCAACGTTGACCAGTGCGCGTGTCGTGCGATCACCCAGCTCTTTCACTTCATGTTCGATAGCAGCCTTGTAAGCGTCCGACTTTTCGCGAAGCTTTTCTTTGGAATCTTCTTTTTCAGCGACCTTCATCTTTGTTCTCTTTAGATGCGCGGACCATACGGATCATCATGTTATTAATCCCTTCCGAAATCGATTCGCGGAAGGCGATCATCAACCCAAATATCAATAAATAGAACCCTGCCACGATCAAAATACCCCCCGTCATTCCTACCAGGGTTCCCAGGTAATAGGCGAGTCCTATGCTTGCCAAAATTAGAAATAAAAGGAAGCAAAGACCAATGATCACAAACACCAATATCCGGGCTACAATACCGGCCACCTCTTCCCGAACCTCCATCTTAAAGAGTTCCAGCTTGCTTTCAACATACCCGGAAACGCTTTCGAAGAGATTCTCCAATTTCAACAGCTTTAATATTTTTTCCTTGACGACCATGTTAGCCTTTTATGCAATATAACCAAAATCGACCGATGTTTCTTTTCCAGTTACCTGGACGTCAGGCCGATAACCCTTTGGAATAAATAACCGTGCCGGTTGCTTCCAGGGTTCCCCTTTGTAGGATAAAGCCACAATTGGTGCTGGTAGCGTGCCGCGCCGCTGTGGCACCGGATGGTAGGCTTTCCACGTATCGCTGTTGATATACATACACGAAACCGAACGCCATGCTTGTCGGCATCAGCCGCCATAAAAGCATATTCGTACTTCAAAATTTCTTGACGCCGGATTATTGCAAGCCAAGTTCGCTTATCGCCATCCAGGCCATCAGCCCCGGACTGATCTTAAGAGCGTCTTCGTCGATGTTGAAGTTTGGCGTATGCACGTAGGCAGTGATACCCTTATCCTGGTTACGGGTACCGAGCCGGTAAAACGATGCAGGCACAACCTGTGAATAGTACGCAAAATCTTCCGCACCCAGTGAGTATTCAATTTCTACGACGTTCTCCGGTCCGACGTACGCAGCCGCTGCCTCGCGCAACCGCCTCGTCAGTTCGGGATTGTTTTCGAGATATGGATAACCGCGGGATATAGTGACTTCACACCGACCGCCCATACCGGAGGCAATGCTCTCCGCCATCTTTTGGATCCGTTCCAGGGCGTCGTTTCTCCAGGTTTCATTCATGGCACGAAAGGTTCCGGCGATGTTCACTTCGTCAGGGATAATGTTCGTCGCGCCGTTGGCAATAATTTTCCCGAACGTGAGGACAGTCGGCTGCTTGGGGCTGGCATTGCGGCTGATGATCTGCTGTAGCGCCACGATAATATGCGATGCGATGACTACCGGGTCGATGGTAAGTTCCGGCCAGGCACCGTGGCCTCCCTTGCCGACAACGCGGAGATATATTTCGTCGGCACTCGCCATAAACATCCCTTCGCGGAAGCCAATCTTCCCCGCATCGAGCAGGGGGTATACGTGTTGCCCGATGATGCCGGACGGTCGTGGATTCTCGAGAGCGCCATCCCGGATCATATAAGAAGCTCCTCCCGGATTTTTTTCTTCCCCGGGCTGAAATAGTAGCCGTACAGTTCCTTCAAACTGATCTTTTACGTCCTGCAAAATTTTCGCCGTGCCCAGCAGCGATGAGGTATGCACATCATGACCGCACGCGTGCATGACACCTGGATTCTGGGACTTATAGGGAACGTCCGTCGCCTCCGTGATGGGCAGCGCATCCATGTCGGCACGCAGCGCCACCATTTTCTTTTCCGGGCTTTTGCCCTTGATCTCTGCGATAAGACCGGTTGTAGCTACACCTTCTACCGGCTCTATGCCGAACGAGCGGAGTTGTCCGGCGACGTAGCGTGCGGTGTTGTATTCCTCATACGACAACTCCGGGTTTGCATGGAGGTGGCGTCTCATCGAGATGACCTCGCCGGAGTATTTGAGCGAGAGGTCTTTGATTTTATCAAGGAGGTTCAAGGTCAAAAAAATTGTAGTGTTCGCGCTATTTATTACCGGCTACCTGTCGGATTGGATCTGGATCCGCGATGGCGTTATGATGGCATTCGGAAAGAGCCGTTTCACCGCGAGGTAATCCTTTTGTGCTTCGAGCCGATTGAAGTAGGAACCGGCACGTACGCGGAAGTTCGGCTGAGCGTATTCGATCTCCGACTGAAGGTCCGGTATTTCTGTGGTTAGCTGCTTGCGGACATTAAGGGCCGTCTCACGATCAAGACCGGAGTAAACGAGGATCGTGAAACCGTCTACATACTTCCGTGAAAGGTTGATCCGGTCAATGCTGTCGAGGACGGCATCCAGCTTATCATTGACGGTATACTTTGCCTCGACGTACTCTGTCTTGCGCACGGGGGTAACCGTAAAAGTTGAATCGTTGTCGTCAACTTCCGGTCGAAGTACTGAGAGATCTTCGGAATAGTTCGTGCTGCTGGTCGCCGATGGCTTCTGGATGGCGCAGCCTGTAATGAAAACGAGACTCAGGACGAAAAGTCGCATAGTCAGTCTATTATTACGCATTTGTTATTGCGCAGGTCGTCTTCGATCTTCTTGAATTTGACATCTTTAAGTACCCGGCCGTCGGCATACTGCACTGTTACCCTGTCGTTCCGCCCGGCTACCTTTTCGGATCGTACCGGCATTACCTTTTCCTGGGGCGGTCTGCTCGGTTGCTGCGGAGCTGCGCCGTCTCCGCCGCTGAGAAGTGACTTCGACTCTTCCTTCTTCTCGCTGAGCCGAACCCTTCGCTGGGTTCGTGCTTCCTGTACCTGGTCTGGCTGTTGCTCAGGTATGTCGGCTTTCATGAGGAAGGAAATTGTGTCTTCGTTCACGCGGGCCAGGAATCGTTTAAACGCTTCGAAGCCTTCAAACTTGTATATCAGCAGAGGATCTTTCTGCTCGTACACTGCGTTTTGCACCGACTGCTTGAGGTCGTCCATGTCGCGAAGGTGTTCCTTCCAGTGGTGGTCGATGATTGCCAGGGTGATCATCTTTTCCATGGACTTGATCAGCTCCGAGTTGTTCGTTTCCACGCACCGTGCAAGATTCGCCGACACGCCAATCTGCTTCTTTCCGTCGGTGAAGGGTACGAGTATGTTTTGAATCGTAGCGCCCCGCGTGCGGTGAATTTCGCGGATCACAGGCATCGCCTTTTCGGCGATCTGGCGATTCTTCTTTTGATAGTGATCCAGGGATTTATTGTACAGGTCCTCGGTGAGTTTCGATTGGTCCCAGTTGTTGAAGTCGTCGCGGGAGATTTCGTAATCGAGGCCCAGCACACTAAGTGCATTGAGTCGCAAGCTTTCGTAGTCGCTGGCTGCCGTGGCGTTGATAACCATGTCTTCGATGGTATCATAGAGCATCGTGAGGATGTCCAGTTCCAGGCGATCGCCATAGAGTGCATTCCGGCGGCGCCGATAGATGACTTCGCGCTGCGAGTTCATCACGTTATCGTATTCGAGCAGACGCTTCCGTATCCCGAAGTTGTTTTCTTCAACTTTCTTTTGCGCGCGCTCGATCGAGTTGGTCACCATCCGGTGCTGAATGACCTCCCCTTCCTTCAACCCAAGCCGGTCCATGATCCGTGCGATGCGCTCGGGCATGAACAGACGCATCAGGTTGTCTTCAAGCGACACGTAAAACTGCGACGTTCCCGGGTCACCCTGACGCCCGGAACGGCCCCGCAGCTGACGGTCTACGCGCCGCGACTCGTGGCGTTCCGTGCCAATGATGGCAAGCCCACCTGCCGCACGCGATTCGGGCGTCAGCTTGATGTCCGTACCGCGACCGGCCATGTTGGTGGCGATCGTTACGGTGCCCGGCTTGCCCGCCTCGGCGACAATTTCCGCCTCGCGCTGGTGTTGCTTGGCGTTGAGTACCTGGTGTTTGATCTTCTTCATCTGGAGCATCCGGCTGATCAACTCGGAAATTTCCACTGACGTTGTACCCACCAGCACAGGCCGGTTTTCCTTTGTTAGCCTTTGGACCTCCTCGATAACCGCCGTGAATTTCTCCCTGACCGTCTTATATACCAGGTCGTCGTAATCGTTCCTGATCACCGGCTTGTTCGTGGGTATCACCACCACGTCCAGCTTATAGATATCCCAGAACTCTCCTGCTTCCGTCTCGGCGGTCCCGGTCATGCCGGCCAGTTTATGATACATCCGGAAGTAGTTCTGCAGCGTGATCGTAGCGTACGTTTGGGTGGCATCTTCCACCTTTACATTCTCTTTGGCTTCGATGGCCTGGTGGAGACCGTCGGAATACCGCCTGCCCTCCATTACACGGCCTGTCTGCTCGTCGATGATCTTGACCTTGCCGTCGACGATGATGTATTCCTGGTCTTTTTCGAAGAGCGTGTACGCCTTGAGGAGCTGGTTGACGCTGTGAATGCGTTGGGCCTTGATCTGATAGTCGCGAATGAGCGCCTCCTTCCGTTCCAGCCGTTCGTCGTCAGGAATACTCGTGTCGCTTTCAATCTTGTTCAACTCGACACCTATCTCCGGAAGGATGAAGAATTTCGGGTCTTCACCTTCTCCAGTAATCAGGTCGATTCCTTTTTCGGTTAACTCTACGCTGTTGTCTTTTTCTTCAATAACGAAATAGAGCGGCTTGTCGGCTTCCGGCAGCAGTTTCTTGTTTTCCGACAGGTAAATGCTTTCTGTTCTCTGCAGAATGGCCCGGATCCCGGTTTCACTGAGATACTTGATCAGCGGCTTATGCTTGGGCATGCCGCGGAACGCCCGAAACAGCGCTAATCCTCCCTCTTTTTCGTTCCCCTCGCTGATCAATTTCTTTGCTTCATTGAGGTATTGGGTGATAAGCTTTTTCTGGGCTTCCACCAGTTTGAAGATCCGGGGCTTCAGGTCGTAAAATTCATGTTCATCGCCGCGCGGTACCGGTCCGGAAATAATCAACGGCGTGCGCGCCTCATCGATGAGAACGGAGTCAACTTCATCAACCATGGCGTAGTGGTGTCCGCGTTGCACCAGTTCCTGGGGATCGCGGGCCATGTTGTCGCGCAGGTAATCGAAGCCGAACTCGTTGTTTGTCCCGTAAGTAATGTCTGCGCGATATGCGTTACGCCGGGCCTCGGAGTTTGGTTCGTGCTTATCGATACAGTCCACCTTAAGACCGTGAAACATGAACAACGGGGCCATCCATTCGCTGTCGCGACGGGCCAGGTAATCGTTGACTGTGACGATATGGACGCCGCGCCGGGAGAGAGCGTTGAGGAACGCGGGGAACGTGGCGACGAGCGTTTTTCCTTCCCCCGTGGCCATTTCAGCAATCTTTCCTTCGTGCAGGGCGATACCGCCGATGATCTGCACATCGTAGTGGACCATGTCCCACGTGATCTCATTGCCGGCTGCCATCCATTTGTTATACCAGAGGGCCTTGTTGTCGACGATCTTTATGTTGGGATGTGTGGCGGCAAATGCGATGTCATAGCTTTCTGCCGTGACCTCGAGGTATTCATTGTCTTTGAAACGGCGGGCCGTTTCGCGTACGATGGCGAACGCTTTTGGAAGCACAGACGACAACGCTTTCTCGAGTTCCTTGTTCCGGTCTTTTTCCAGGGCGTCGATTTGGCTGAAGATGGCCTCCTTTTTTTCCAGGTCCAGATCGGGCTGGTCGGCGATCTCCTTTTGAAGCGCGGCAATGCGGTCGTCGATGCCCTTGAGCTGCTGGTTGATGAATTCCTGAATCTCGCGGGTCTTCGCCCTCAACTCGTCGTTGGTAAGTCCCACCAGCGCTTCGCCCTCCTGTTTTGTCTGCTCGACAAGCGGCATCATCCGCTTAATATCCTTCTCCGATTTGGTACCGAATATCTTGGAAATAAACTTGAGCATAGCCTATGAGCGCGTTTCAGATAACATCACCGGTAAACAGAAAGCTTTTTTCCGGCAAGGATTCAAAGTTATATGGTTTTCCGGGACCTGCCTACCGGCAAGGCAGGTTTCAGGGGGGCAATTATAGTTCCAATTCGCCTTCAAAGACCATTTTGGCAGGGCCAATTAAAAAAATATCGTGGAACATGCCGGACTGGCCGGTTTTGAATTCCACCTGCAGGGTTCCTCCCCGCGTAAGGACAGTAACAGGCGAACTGAGACCGTGAAACGAAGCTGCGAGCGCCGCTGCCGTCACCCCAGTTCCGCAGGAGAGCGTTTCGTCTTCGACGCCTCGTTCATATGTGCGTACAAAAATCGTGTTCCCTTCCCGCAGCTCTACAAAATTGACGTTGACGCCATTCGCGCGAAATTTGTCACTGTAGCGGATAGCCCTCCCTTCGTCGACCACCGGGAGTGTGTCGACACCTGTCGCAAACCGGATGTAGTGCGGTGAACCTGTGTTAATAAGAAAGTCGTCATCGATCCGGTCACAGTGCGTGACATCGTTCATTTTGAGCCGGACTATGCCCGCTCCGTCCAACTCGGCCTCGTGAAAGCCGTCGTAGGCGTTGAAACGGGCCTTACCATTGGTAATCCCTAACCGCGAGGCAAATACGACGGCTGCCCGGCTACCGTTTCCGCAAAGGCTCTGCGAGCCATCGGCGTTGTAATAATCGACACTGAAATGAGCCGAAGCATCCGGGCCGATCAGGATCACGCCATCGGCGCCTATGCCGAAGCGCCGGTCACACAGCCGGGCGATTTGATCTCGTGAAAGTGAGGTTTTGCCCGATCGGTTGTCGATCAGGATGAAGTCATTCCCTGTGGCCTGATACTTGAAAAAATGGAATTTCATACCCGTGGCGCGAAGGGGTGTCACTTGACTTCTTCGTAATCCACGTATTCACCGTCCTGGAAATCCGCTTTCCGGGACCGTTTGTCGTGTGGGACGGAATCAATATTGACATTACCGTCGTTGGGCCGCCTGAAATGGGCCTGTCCCCTCGTCGGGGAATTCAGGACGATCCGAAAAATACCCAACTTGTATAATACGTAGCCCATGAGGGCGATAATCAAAAGAATGCGCATCTAACCGCGGTTTTCTCTGCTATTTAACCCCAATGCAATCGCATAAGTTTCGTGTCGTAGGCCTTAATCTGTCGTACGACCGTGAGGCTCCCCTTTGATGTCCCCAATTTAGTGATAAAATGAGCGCAACCCCGACTTGCGGGTTGATTTTTATGGGATGCGCTCAGCGGCTGAGGTAAAGGTTTCGTTCTGCGTAGATCTTGAGGAAATAGTCGTCCATCAGGTCGTCAATGAAATAGATCGACTCGCCGGTCGATTTCATTTCGGGACCCAACTCTTTATTGACGTCGGGGAACTTCTCAAACGAGAACACGGGCTCCTTGATGGCATATCCATGTCTTTTCGGGGAAAACCGAATGTCGCGAACCTTCTTTTCGCCCAGCATGATCTTGGTAGCATAATTTGCGTACGGTTCGCCGTAAGCCTTGCAGATGAACGGCACGGTTCGCGAGGCCCTGGGGTTGGCCTCGATAACGTATACCTTGTCGTTCTTTATGGCGAACTGAATGTTGATCAACCCCTTCACCTTGAGCGCCTGCGCAATCTTGACCGTGTAGTTCTCCATTTGGGCCATCACAAAATCACCCAGGTTGTATGGTGGAAGGACAGCATACGAATCGCCCGAGTGGATTCCCGCCGGTTCAATGTGTTGCATGACGCCGATGATGTAAACCTCTTCCCCGTCGCAAATGGCGTCAGCCTCTGCTTCTATCGCGCCATCCAGGAAGTGGTCCAGCAACACCTTATTCTCGGGCAGGTGCTTCCAAATGTCGATGATGTGCTCCTCCAGTTCCTTTTCGTTGATGACGATCTTCATGCTTTGGCCGCCGAGCACATACGAAGGGCGTACGAGGAGCGGAAATCCAATCTGCTTCGAAACTTCAAGGGCGTTGTCAGGGTCGGTGGCCACGCCGAACTCGGGATAAGGAATGCACAACTCTTTAAGGAGAGTCGAGAAGCTGCCGCGATCTTCAGCCAGGTCGAGCGACTCGAATGATGTCCCGATAATCCGGATGCCGTATTTATTCAGTTTTTCCGCCAGCTTCAAAGCCGTCTGCCCACCCAATTGCACGATCACGCCCTCGGGCTTTTCGTGTTCTATGATGTCGTAAAGATGCTCCCAAAAGACCGGCTCGAAGTAAAGCTTGTCGGCAATGTCAAAGTCGGTCGACACCGTCTCGGGATTGCAGTTTACCATGATGGTCTCATAGCCACACTCTTTTGCGGCAAGAACGCCGTGCACGCAGCAATAGTCGAATTCGATTCCCTGCCCGATGCGGTTCGGGCCCGAACCGAGCACGATCACCTTTTTCTTGTCGGATCGGATCGACTCGTTCTCCGAATCAAATGTCGAATAATAATAGGGCGTACTGGCAGCGAACTCTGCAGCACAGGTATCAACCAGCTTGTAAACCCTTTTGATTCCCATCTCGGTGCGGGCCTGACGCACCTCGCTTTCATAGCAGTGAAGCAGATGGGCGATCTGGCGGTCGGCAAAACCTTTTTCTTTGGCCTTGCGCATCAACTCCGGCGGGATCGAATTGATGTCGTGCTCTTCGATCTCTTTCTCAAGCTTTACCAACTCCTCGATCTGATCGAGGAACCAACGGTCGATCCTGGTGATTTTCTGGATCGTCTTTAACGGTACGCCTACTTTGATGGCGTCGTGAATATGAAACAACCGGTTCCAGGTAGGATTGGCAAGGCTGTGCATGATCTCCTCCTGGTGTCGAAGCTCTTTTCCATCGGCGCCCAGTCCGTTGCGTCTGATCTCAAGCGACTGACATGCCTTCTGCAGGGCTTCCTGGAAATTTCTGCCGATACCCATCACCTCGCCGACTGATTTCATTTGAAGTCCCAGGCGACGGTCTGCCCCATGAAACTTGTCGAAGTTCCAGCGCGGTACCTTCACGATCACGTAATCGACGGCCGGCTCGAAGTATGCCGTTGTTGTCCCTGTGATCGCGTTCTTGAGTTCATCGAGATTGTAGCCGATAGCGAGCTTCGCGGCGATCTTGGCGATGGGATAGCCGGTTGCCTTTGACGCAAGCGCGGACGAACGCGAAACGCGTGGGTTGATCTCGATACCTATGATCTCGTTGTCGTCGTCGGGGTTGAGCGCGAATTGCACGTTGCAACCGCCCGCGAACTGACCGATGCCGTTCATCATCCGGATCGCCAGGTCGCGCATCCGCTGGTAAACCGTATCGGGAAGCGTCAGGGCGGGCGCTACGGTGATGGAATCGCCCGTATGGATACCCATCGGATCGAAATTCTCAATCGAGCAAATGATGATCACGTTGCCGACATTGTCGCGCAACAATTCCAGTTCAAACTCCTTCCACCCTAAAATGCTCTGTTCAACGAGTACCTCGTGTATGGGGGAAGCATGAAGACCGCGGTTCAGCGCCTCATCGAACTCTTCAGGATCGTGAACGAAACCACCGCCCGTTCCGCCCAGCGTGTAGGATGGCCGGATTACCAGGGGAAAGCCAATTTCCTGTGCAATCTCTTTTCCCTGGAGAAACGATGTGGCGGTGGCGCCCCGGCAGACACCGACACCCAGCTCTTTCATCTTCAGCCGGAATTTTTCACGGTCTTCTGTCGTCTCAATGGCTTTGATATCGACACCAATGATGCGAACTCCATAGTGCTCCCATAACCCAGCCTTCTGGCACTCAATGCATAGATTCAGCGCGGTCTGGCCGCCCATGGTCGGCAATACAGCATCGATGTGATGTTTTTCGAGGATGGTCCTGATGGACTTCTTGGTCAGAGGCAGAAGGTAAACGTGATCCGCAGTCACGTTATCCGTCATGATTGTCGCCGGGTTGGAATTGATGAGAACCACCTCGATACCTTCCTCCCGGAGTGAGCGAGCAGCCTGGGATCCGGAGTAATCGAACTCACAGGCCTGGCCAATAATAATAGGTCCGCTCCCGATGATCAAAACGGAGCGTATACTTCTGTCTCTTGGCATCTCTGGGGATAAAGGAATGGATAAATTGGGGGCAAAAATAAAAACAGATTTAAAAATGAGCGCCGATCAGGCATAATTATTATCCTGCGCCAGCCATTAAGTTAAGGCTTGGTTCACCCGCGGATGGTACGGACTTTTTGCCCCACAGTCCGGTTTTAGGAAAAAGAGCCCTCTGCACCTGCCTCTGCATCTGCAACTATCCACGGACCCGACCACTACAGGAAAGTTGCGCCGGCGTGAATTGGTAGGTTGGAAATCCCTTCACCACAACCCCCAATGGCATAGGCCAGGGATTTTTGTTAAGTTTTGCGATCTAATGATGGTTGTGGATCCGGTTTTTTCAGATGCAGCAAGGAGATTTTGATGTAATTGTGGTCGGTTCGGGTATTACCGGCGGCTGGGCAGCTAAGGAATTTTGTGAAATGGGACTGAAAGTCCTTCTGCTGGAGCGGGGCAGAAATGTTGAGCATCCTAACTATCCGGGAACGACGCTGGATCCGTGGGCATTCCCCCATCGCGGCCGGCTTACCGCTGAGGATCGCGAGAAATATCATATCCAGGTCCGCCATTTCTCCATCCACGAGGAAAACAAGCATTTCTATATCAACGATCTGGAGAACCCATACGTAGAATCCGCGCGCTACGACTGGATCCGTGCCGACGTGCTGGGCGGCCGTTCACTCCTTTGGGGGCGACATTGTTACCGGTGGAGCGATCTCGATTTCGAAGCGAACGCGCGCGACGGCATCGCCGTCGACTGGCCCATTCGATATCGTGACATTGCGCCGTGGTACGACTACGTAGAGCGTTTTGTGGGCATTTCGGGCGCCCGTGAGAACATTCCGCACCTCCCCGATGGAATATTCCTGCCGCCCATGGAATTCAATTGTGTCGAGCGCCAATTCAAAGAAAAAGTGGAGGCGACCTTTTCCGGAAGGAGGGTGATCATGGGGCGGGTCGCCAATCTTACATCGCCCCAGCGACGCCGCGGGCAGTGCCAGTTCAGAAATCGTTGCGACCGCGGGTGTCCATACGGCGCCTATTTCAGCACAAACGCGGCAACGCTGCCCGCTGCCCTGGCAACCGGAAACCTGACGGTCCTCACCGACACGCTCGTTAACCGCGTCGTGTATGACGAAGTCAAAGGGAAGGCCTCCGGCGTCGAAACCCTCAACACCGTTACGGGCGAAGTACATGTGTACCGGTCGCGCCTTATTTTCCTCAATGCCTCCACGCTGGGCACAACTTTCATCCTGCTGAATTCAACATCGAACCGGTTCCCGAATGGTCTCGGAAACGGCAGCGACCAGGTGGGCAGGAACCTCATGGATCATCACAAGGGATCCGGCGCTACAGCCCGTGCAAAGGGATTCGACGATAAATACTACTACGGTCAGCGCCCCAATCAGATCTATCTGCCGAGGTTTCGCAATATCTCCGAGAAACGTTCGGATTATGTCCGCGGCTATGGAATGCAGGGCGGTGCAGGCCGCAGCGGATGGTCCCGCACATCCTCGCTTGGAATAGGTCAACCCCTGAAAGAGGCGGCGACCGAACCCGGCCCATGGCACTTTTCGGTATACGGTTATGGGGAATGTCTGCCCCATCCGGAAAACCGCGCAATTCTCAATCGCAGCAAAACCGACAAATGGGGTCGGCCGGTGCTCGAGATCAATTGCCGCTTCCGCGAAAACGAGATCGCGATGAACAAAGAAATGGCCACGGCTGCAGCAGAAATGTGCGAAGCGGCCGGATTTCGCGATGTGCGACCCTATTCGGAAATGTCGTTTCCAGGGAACGCGAATCATGAAATGGGCACCGCGCGGATGGGAAAAGATCCGAAAACCTCCGTCCTCAACGCCTTCAACCAAATGCATGAGGTGCCGAACGTGTTTATCACGGACGGTTCGTTTATGACTTCTTCATCGTGTGTGAATCCTTCACTAACTTATATGGCTATGACGGCCCGCGCCTGTCACTATGCTGCCTCCGAAATGAAAAAACTCAATCTGTAACCCATACCCAATTTAACTTCCTAAACCCATCGACAAGCCATGAAACATTCACGGAGAAATTTTATCAAGACCTCTGCAGCCGCCACCCTGGGTGCGATGGCCTTCAGTCCACGGAGTTATGCCCGCATAATTGGCGCGAACGACCGCGTTAACGTCGGAATCGTAGGCTTCTCTGACCGGTTTCGCAGTTCACTGCTGCCCAGCTTCCTCATACACAACAAAGAACTGAACTTCGATATCGTTGCAGTATCTGACATATGGAAGTACAAACGTGAGCGCGGACATTCCGAGATCAGCGAAAAGATCGGCCATGACATCAAGGCGTGCAGGAACAACGATGAACTGTACGGGATGAAAGACCTGGATGCCGTGATCATCAGCACGGCGGATTTCCAACATGCGCTGCATTGTGCTGAGGCCGTTCGGGCCGGATGTGACGCCTATTGTGAAAAGCCTTTCGCGGAAAGCATGGCTGACGCCCGGGAGGCGCTGAAGGCTGTGCGTGAAACAAAAAAGATCGTACAGATCGGCTCACAACGACGGAGTGGCAGCAACTACCACGCGGCAAACGACTTTATCCGATCTGGAAAATTCGGCAACATCACGATGGTGGAACTCACCTGGAATGTGAACCAGCCCGGCCGCTGGCGCAGAGTTGACCTGGTGCAAAAAATGAAGGAGGAGGACACGGACTGGAAGCGATTCCTGATGAACCGGCCATTCGAACCTTTCGACGCGCGAAAACACCTTGAGTTCCGCCTCTTCTGGCCTTACTCCTCGGGATTGCCAGGCCAATGGATGTGTCACCAGATTGACACGGTACACTGGTTTACCGGATTGAAGCATCCACGCAGTGCGGTCGCAAACGGAGGGATCTACCAATGGAAGGATGGACGAAGAAACTGGGACACCATCACGGCAGCCTTCGACTACGGCCCGGCAGACGATCCTTCTTCAGGATTCCAGGTGGTGTTCCTCTCGCGTATGCACAACGGCGAGGAAAATCCGTCGGAAATTTACTACTCCAACGGAGGTGAACTCAACCTCAACACCAACATGGTGACACCGACAGGCGGTCTCAGCGAACGGCACGCGAAAGCCATGAACATGGAAGCAAACCTGCTACCCACGCTCGACCTTACCCAGGTAAAGGAAAAAGTGGTGGCCTCTGCCAACACCGGTGCCGATAATCTTACGTCCAACCACATGCGGAACTGGATGGAGTGCGTCCGCGACCGGAAGGAACCTAATGCTCCGGTGGAAGCGGGATACTCGCACGCAATCGCTTGTATCATGACCACGGCGGCGGCCCACACAGGAATGAGAGCCACGTTCGACGAGGCAACCCAGGAAGTTATGGTGGGAGGTAAACCGTTCAAAGGATGATCCATCGCATAGTTCATACGTTGTTTGCTGTCATCCTGGTAGCCACCTGTACTAGCCGATTACTTGCACAGGGTTCGGGATTTTCTTTTCATGAAAGTCCGGCGGAAAAGAAGATCGACGTCCTGTACAACGGTAAGGTGCTTACGGCTTACTGCTATTTCGATTCCGTGATGAAGCCGGTGCTGTACCCCGTGAAGACGGTGTCCGGCGTCACGGTAACGCGTGGTTATCCGCTCGACCCCCGACCGGGCGAGCGGGTGGACCACCCGCACCATGTCGGTTTGTGGATGAATTACGAAAGCGTCAACGGACTCGACTTCTGGAACAACTCAACCGCCATACCCTACGCACGAAGGCCTCATTACGGCACGATATATCACGACAAAGTCGTTTCAAAGAAGGCTTCCGGGAAAAAGGCCACGCTCGAGGTAAATGCGCTGTGGAAGGATCACAATGGAAAACTCCTCCTGCTCGAATCGACCACCTATGGTTTCAAGGTAGACGGAGATAATTTCATTATCGACCGCATGAGTACATTAAAGGCCGCCCCCAATACAGAGGTGACGTTCAAGGACGCTAAGGATGGTTTTCTGGCCATACGAGTGGCGCGTGAACTCGAACTTCCTTCTAATGAGCCGGCGAAGTACGTCGACAACAGTGGCATCGTCACGGAAGTGGCCGCATTGAGTAACGAAGGGGTAAGTGGCGACTACCTGAGCAGTGAAGGGATACGAGGTGACGACGTTTGGTCCACGCGGGCGAAGTGGGTAACACTAAGCGGCAAGAAGGACAACCACGACGTGTCGATCACGATCATTGACCATCCTGGCAATCCCGGCTACCCTGCGTACTGGCATGCACGTGGCTACGGCCTCTTCGCGGTCAATCCCCTGGGCCAGGAGATATTCAGCAAAGGCAAGGAGAAGCTTAACCTGATGCTGAAACCTGGCGAGTCGGTAACGTTCCGATACAGGATTGTCATCCATGAGGGCAAAGCACTGACCCAGGATCAGATCGCGGCGATGGCTAAGTTCTAAGCGCTACCTGGCTACTGCGAACTTTCGCGTAACGGTTTCATTGCCGAAGTTCAGTCGCAGGAGGTACACCCCGTTGGCAAGCCCCGTAATGTCCAGTGGATGGGATTTCATTTGCTGGTCTACCGGGAAGCCATCGCGGTACACTTCATTTCCGGTGGCGTTGAGAATGCTCACGTGTAGCATTCCGGGCCTTTGCGTTTGCAATCCGATGATTAACGGTTCCGCGCTGTTGACAGGATTGGGATATACGAGAAGGTTAGCGATGATGCCGTCATCGATGCCTGTAACCTCGTCCTGAATGTGAAGGTTGTCGATGAACCAGCCCCAGCCGGTCGTCGCTTCATCGGAAAACATCCGGAAGCGGACGAGAATTTCATCGCCGGCCACGAAATCACCGGAGGCGGTGAGGTCAACCGAGCGCCGTCGGATAAGTTGATCCGTGACAGTCACTCCATCGTAAGCCGTTCGCCATTCGGTGCGCGCACTTGCATTGTATCCGTCGATAAATGGGTGCCACGATTCACCATTGTCTTTTGATCCCTCGACGATTACATAGTCGTGGAATGAGGCAGTACCAAACGTGGCACCTTCGTCGGCTGGTTCCACAAGAACAATTTCATCAAACTTCATAAAAGGGTTCTTGCTGCTAACGCGGATCTTTCTCAGGAGCGTGTAGGTAAAATCTGATTCATCTGTTGGTCCAAAGCCCGGAAGGTAATAGTGCTGGGAGTGAATGCCGGGGTTTGGAAGCTCACCCGTAGAAATTATTTGGAAAAAGTTGCCCGCGAAATCATTGGATGGCGCGTCAAAAGTATTGTTGTACTGATCGAGCACCTCTCCAAAAAGTACGATAGGTACTTCGAAGAAGCCTTCGGCAGGAAGTGAGGCCACGTTACCCGCGCTGTCCACCGCCTCGTATCGATAATATAAAGTGTCATTGGGTTCCAGGGACTGAAGGTCGAGGGAGAAATCAATGAACGCCTCATCCTGATTGATATCCTGCGCTGATTCTTGAAGGGGTTGGTCGTTGGTCTTGTACTCGAAGGTAAGTGTGCTTACCAGGCCGGCGTCGGAAACGGTCACCGGAAGCGACACGTTTGGTGTGCCTGCCAGCAAGTAATCAACATGTTGATGACGAATGACCGGTGGCGTTTCATCTGTTTGTATCCGCAGGTTGTCGATGGCACATCCCCATCCTGCACCCAAAGGGTCTGAATGAAGGCGGAAGCGTATAACCACTTCATCGCCGGCATTGAATCTGTTTCGCAAGTCGATAAAGCGGGTGACGTAGTGGTCCTGGGTGCCTGCTGCGGAACTATTGTACAGGGAAACCCATACAGGGAAATCGCGGGCGTCATGTCCCGAAGCCAATGGCAACCACGTGTGGCCCCCGTCTGCCGAGCCCTCTACCACCATATAATCGTAAAAATCCGGGTCACCGAACATCGAGCCCGCCACCCCGGGTTCTACAATCACTATTTCGTCATACCGCATCATGGAATGTTTAGCGCTCACGACAATAGGAATCCGAAGTTGGTACACCAGGTCGAGCTCGTCAGCCGGGAATGCTTCAGGATAAGGGTGCGGCGAATGGATGGCAGGTGAATCGAAGCCTTCCGGTGTGGTTATCGTATAGTCGCTTCCTATGAAGTCGTCCGATGGCATATTGAAGTCGTTAACGTAGAAGGTCCGGGATGGCGCCAGCCCTTCGACGGGAACTTCAACGTATCCGGTGGCAGGGTACGTCGATGCATTTTTTGACAGCGCGTTGTCGGTGGCGGTAATGCGGTATTGTACGATGTCACCATCTTCCAGCGTTCCGGCGGGGAGCGGTATGACCTTACGGTAATGGTATATCGTCGTTCCGTCAAAGGGATCTTGTTCGGAAGAAACCAGTTCCAGGGGTGCGTTGACCTCCGGATTCCCGTCGATGATAAACTCGATCGCTGCTTCGGAAATTCCACTCCCTTCATCGAGTGTCACGTCGACTACGAGTTCTTCATCGAGATAGGAAATGAATGCCTTCGGGGTATGGGTGATGACTGGTGGCGCATTGTCCGGCCCGACGCTGAACGTATAATTTACGATGGAAGGTCCTTTTGCGCCGGGAGCTGCGCTGGGGTCATATTGTAGTCCCGGGCTGTACAACACATTGTCACGGGTGTCGGGCACGGATATCCTGTACGAATACGTTACCGGACTCATCGGTGCAGGCAATGTGGCTAAAAACTCGCCCTCCTGTCCTCCCGGTTGCATGGCGACTTCCACGGTGCCGGGAACGTCCGAACGGGAATAGGTCAGCGTGACGGCGTTGTCGTTAAAGTCGTATCCCGGTGTTCCATCTGCCGCTACCGTCGCGGTGATGACGATGGGCGAGCTGACATCTTCACGGTCGGGCAGATGGTCATGATGGATATATGTTGTCACCCAACCGATGTCGGCCAATATGTTTTGTGTTAAAGGCCCGGGGTCGTGGTTGACTTCATTCTCATTTATGAACGGACGCATAAGGGAGTTCTGCGTTCCCTGGGGATAGTTCGTCGGATCGAGATGGGAAATGCTGGACCCTTCAGCGAATGGTGCCGGCGCAAAGATCTTCGCTATCCGGATGTCCGATGGGGAAGCAAAGAAGAGACTATTACTTGTGAGTTGCTGCGCCAGTTCGTTGGAGGGTGATGCATAGGTTTCATAGATGTTTACTCCAGTGCCGGTTTCCAGGAGCACGTCGTAGGGGAAGGGAATGCTGTTGTCGGTGTATCGTCCATACATGCCCTGGTCGCCCGAGACTTCGAATGTCGAAGTGAATCCCAGACCGTGGCCCAGTTCGTGGAGGACTACGGTGATCAGGTCGAATGCGTCGGGCTCAGGCACCCCGTCAACGTCGAAATGCCACTTTACTGAACTGTTGAATTGCGCGACAATGTCGTATTCGTCAGGGCCGTTGAGGTCAGTGCCCGCAAGTTTTTCTGCGAGGGCCGCCGGGTAGTACACGTTCAACTTTGGCGCTCCGGGAAAATTGGCTGCCCAGTATCCTGGCCCCGCAGACCCCAGCGTGCCGGCCGGAAGGTTCGCCCATACTGCCGCTACCCGGATTTCTACGGGTGTGATCAGCAAGGTCTCCCAGATGGACACGGCATGTTCAAACGCCGCTCGCGCCTCATCGGGAAACCCGTAATATTCTACGGTTATGTTCGCCGATTTAATCCGGGCATGGTCAGCACCACGAAGAAATGCGGCTGGCGCGGGTATCCGCGTTCCAATACCGGATCCGGGACCAGCCTTACAGATAACAGGAGGTTTTGTGGGCGCTTTTCGGAAAATTGTTTGTGCCCGGGCGGAGTCGAAACTAAGGAGCACCAGGGTGAGGGCAACGAGATATTTCTTGGGCATAACGGTCGGCCAGTGTTTAATCCTTCAGTTTCGCCTTCGGCAAGTTAATCAAATCACGCTTCGGAAAGCCGATCAGATCATACCACGGGCTTTTAATTCGAGATACTTATTTATGGTGTCGACGGTCAGTCGATCAGGACTGGTTAACAGCGCCTGAATTCCACTACGGTTGAGTTCCTTCACGATCAACTTCTTTTCATATCGGAATTTTTCAGCTATCGTCTTATGATAAATGCTTCGCAGCGACGTGGCTGGTTCTTCTGCAATGCGGGTGATTTCCGTGTTCTCAAAAAAGATGACGACCACCAGGTGCCGGTGCGCCAGCCTTTTGATGAATGGCAGTTGACGTTGCAGGCCAAATATCGATTCAAAGTTGGTGAATAGTAGCAGCAGGCTTCGCTGGTTAATTTTCCGCCGGATATGCGTGAAGAGCACGGAGAAATCTGATTCACGAAACGCGGTCTTTTGATTGTAAAGCACCTCCATGATCTGTGTCATTTGCTTGCCTTGCTTTCCGGCGGCGAGCGTGGACCCGATCTTGTCCTGGAAGGTGACGATACCGGCCTTGTCGGATTTTCGGATGGCGACGTTGGAAATCACAAGACTTGCGTTGATCGCGTAATCCAGGAGGCTCATGCCATTGAACGGCATTTGCATGACCCGTCCTTTGTCAATCAGTGAGTAAACCTGCTGCGATCGCTCGTCCTGGTAATGATTCACCATGAGCGTTGACTTCCGTGCGGTGGCTTTCCAGTTGATGGTCCTGAAATCGTCACCCGACACGTACTCCTTTATCTGCTCGAACTCCATGTTGTGGCCAATGCGCCGGATCTTCTTGATGCCACTTTCGACGAGCCGGTCTGAGATCGCCAGCAGTTCGTACTTGCGCATCTGGATAAAGGACGGATATACAGGCACCATCACATCGCCGGACATTTTGTAGCGCCGCCGGAACAAGCCCAACGGCGTGCTCACGAATACGTTGACAACTCCGAAGTGGTATTCGCCGCGTTTAACGGGCCGCAGCGTATAGCGGATGGTGGAGGTAGTGCGGGATGCAAGTCGCGCAACAAAATTTACGTCGCGGCGCTGGAACCGGTGCGGGATCTCATCGATGACGTTCAGTTTGACTGGGAAGGGGTAAAAGTTTTCCAGGAAAATTCGGATCTCATTTTCGTCGCCATTGGAAAGTTTCTCTGGCACAAAACGCACGCAGTGTAGTCCCTTTCGCACTCGGTATAACACAATGATATCGGCAACGGATGACGAAACGAGAATCAGGAAAAGAATCTTTGGAACAAGAATGAACGCAGGGAAGATAAACGAAGTCACGAACAGCGCGACCAGCGCGCCCATGCACTGGAAGAAGCGATTGTTGATGTACAGACTTCGCAGCAGTTTCATACTAGCGCGGAACTTCCACCTTTTCCATGATCTGTTTTAGTACCTCGTCAGTGCTGACGCCTTCCATTTCCTTATCGGGCGTAAGGATGACGCGGTGACGAAGGGCGGGAACGGCGACGTAGCGAATGTCTTCCGGCGTGATGAAGTCGCGACCGCCGACCGCCGCAAACGCTTTGGCGCTGTTGAGGATCGCCACAGACGCGCGAGGGGAGGCACCCAGAAAAAGGGCGGGGCTATTGCGCGTTTCCTGGATAATGCCGGCGATGTACCGGAAGAGATGGTCTTCGCAGTACACTTCATGGACTTTGGCGCGATATGCTGCAATTTCCTCAGGCGTCAGCACGCGTGACACCTTTCCGGTAGGCATCTGTCCCTTGCGCTCCTGGTGACCCCTCAGGATGTCCACCTCCTGATCCATGGAGGGATACTGGACCGCGATCTTGAACAGGAACCGGTCGAGTTGGGCTTCAGGGAGACGGTAGGTGCCTTCGTGTTCGATCGGATTTTGTGTCGCGATGACCATGTATGGCGCTTCTATCGGATAGGTATGCCCATCAACGGTCACCTGCCGCTCCTCCATAACTTCGAAAAGCGCCGCCTGTGTTTTGGCTGGTGCGCGATTGATTTCGTCTATGAGAACGATGTTGGAGAATATCGGCCCTGCCTTGAACTCGAACGCCGACGTTTTGAGATTGTACACCGACGTGCCGAGAACGTCGGAAGGCATAAGGTCGGGCGTGAATTGTATCCGCGAGAAGTTTACGGAGATGACGCTGGCCATCAGTCGCGCGGTAAGGGTCTTGGCTACGCCGGGGACACCTTCGATGAGTACGTGTCCATCCGCGAGGATAGCCGTAATCAGTAGGGTGATCATTTCGTCCTGCCCGATGATAACCTTGCCGACTTCACTCCGGATTTTTTCAACGCTTTCGCGAAGGGCCGATAGGTCTACTCGTGTTTCAAATGTGTCGTCTTCCATTGAGATAAGGATCTGATAAAGCTAGGTATTGTGATTTTGTGAATATGGCGTTTCAAATTTCTCCAGCGCCTGGTTCAGGGCTTTGAGCTCTTCAGCGGTGATGCTGGCGCGCGACTGAACCTCCCGCACCAGCGAAAAAGTGCCGCGAACGGTTTCCGGTGATATCCCACTGCGTCGCGACAAAGCCGACATGAACTCTTCGTCGAGCTTCTGGGTGTTAAGCCAGTACTTTGTCCGAATATGTTCCAGGAAGTATGCGATTCGCTTTTCAGCGAGGTCTTTGTGATCGCCGTTCTGAAAATAGAGGTTGCCGATCGTTGACACAAACTCCACGCTCGTATTGGCCAGCGGCTTGATAACCGGGATAATGCGCTGTTTACGTTTCGCTTCGAAAAACATGAAAAGGAGAATTGATCCAATGGTGAGGTAATACGCCCACCGGAGCGATTCGGTAGTCAGAACAAACCGCAGTGGCGACTGCACCTCAGCTCGCCCGAGGTGGTAATACTCCGACCAGATCAGGTCGTTCTTCGGCAATACGGAAAGCGAGAGGGCAGTGAAATCAGGATTTTCGCCGGCGAGTATGTAGGCATTCGTGAAAGCCATGGGCGTGCTGTTGACAATCACCTGACCTTTGCCCCAGGGGATACTAACGGTTACGGGCAAGCCAAGTTCGTTGGTCGCGATCACCCTGGCATTCACCGAGTCGAATTTCTGAATGTAGTACCGAATGCCGTTGCGGGGATACCGGTATGTGGACGTGCTTTGCAATGATGGGTTGGTGAACACGAGCGTGGAAGTGTCCTCCTTATTGACGGCAACGTGAAAGTTTCGTTCCCAGTAGTAGTCGCTTATTACAAGTGACAAGGTATCGCCGAGAGGTCCGTAGAGCCATTCGGATGAAATGAACGCATGACCGCCGTTATAGACATTGTCGAGAAGGGCATCCACATCTTGTTGATCAGCATCAAATGATATGGACAGGCTCAGAAAATTGACTGGCTTGTCTAAGGAATCGTATAGTTCGTAGATGGTGCTGTAGGAGTGCGCCACCTGCTGTCCCGGAAAGATATCGTCGATAAGCTGGCGAAGAACATATCCTCCAAAGGGATTCTTATCCTGTTCGTTGAATGTGACGCTCCAGTCGAACTGGCGGGGCGTGAAAAGTTGGAAGACAAGATATATCAACGCGGCGACGCCCAGCAGGAGCAAGTATTTGATTTCCTTTTTCACTCAGAGCGTTGTTTTCCAGGTGTTGAACAGGCCGCTTACTCTTTGGTACAGTTCGGGGGTGATGGAGAAATTGCCGTACCACGCGTATTCGAAATAATAACTCAGCTGACGAAACCCACTTTTCAGTTCGGTACGATCCAGTTCGGCCAGGTAGTCCAGGTTCGTTTTCCCGGGTTCCCAGGTCACGTGGTTCGCATCGGCGAGCAGCTTCAGTGCCCAAAGGTACAGGAGGCGCACCGCCAGACGGTAGTTTCCGGAGCCTGTCGCCTCGCGCATCAGTGCTTCAAAGTCCATTTCATGGATGTCCTCCTGCTCCACTGCATGTTCGAGAGGCTTTTTGTCCTTTTCGCCGTAAAAAATCCGGAAGGTGTTGAATTTCAACAGGCGAATGATGGCGTATACGAGTGCCGAAACAAACAACACGAAGAGGAAGAGCCGGTCCCATTCGGGCGAGCCGCCCCCTTCATGGAAAAGGTCCCGCAGGTGATAGTCCACCCAGCGCCAGAAGGCGTCCCACAGCGACATAGGTGCCTGCGTATAGCCGTAGCTGAGCTCCGGATCTTCCTTTAGGCGCGCGAGTTTCTCCTCACTGTACCGCCGCGTCTCCACGGCAGTTGAATCATAATTCCGATAATAAGACTGCCCCGGAGGGTTATCCTCAAAGGCGGACACCTGCACGTCGTCCTGACCGTATAACGCCAGGTTGGCCAGGAGACAGAACACCAGCCCAATGCAAAATGGCCATTCAGTAATCTTCATGCTGACCTGCAACCTGAAGTTGTTGACCGAAATTTTCAATGCGAGTGAGCAGACCCCTTGCTTCAAGTCGTTCCGAAAGGCTGTAATACTGAATGGCCAGTGCTGTCAGCGGCATCGCCGAAAGAAGCACGCTGGCTAACCAATAGACCATGAAGAAAACCATTTCGATCGTCTCCTGTAAAGTTCCAGGGGAACCCGTGGCACCAGCCCCCCCGGGAAAGACATCGTGAAGCTGATAGAGGAAGAAGAAGATGTACCAGGGGATGACGAACAACAGGGAAAACACCATTTGGATGTAAAAATTAATGGCTCCCAGGCCTACCGTGCTCCAGAACTTTCCCTTCGTAAGCTTGGTCAACCGACTCAGGCCGGAAAAGAAGCCGATGCCTTCCTTGTTGCAGATGAAAAAAATCATCGCAAAGTAGATGCACAAAACGAACACCGCGATGTAATAAAGGAACATGGAAATACCCGAAAGTAGTGGGCTGATCATGCTGGTGACGAAGATGAGTATTCCGACTGGAATCATCAGCAATCCCAATGCCATCGACATACCCATGTAGTAAAGGAACATTGCGCCAAAAGTCTTCCAGAACAAGCTCCGCGACTTTTTCCACACTTCGCCGATGTCAACGGGTGCGCCCTGCTTTTCGCGATAGATAAGAATGTAAGCGTGGGTCGTGGTGACCGTCAGCACGCCGCCAATGAGCATGAACACGAGCGCCGCCAGCAGCGAAATCCAGAAATTTACCGATGTGAAGTATTCGTCGGCCCCGAAAGGGGAGCCGTTGTACGATGTCTCGGAGAGACGGATCGTCCGGTCAATTATCTCGTGATAGAAAACACTGCCCAAAAGGACAGCGGGTGCTGCAAAGTAAAGAAGGCATTTGCTGAGGCCCTTGATATTTTGACGCAGGAACCGATAGGTCACGTTCATGACCCCTCCGAAGTCGCGTGCCTGCCGGAAGTCAATTGGTGTTTGTTGTTGCATTCCTGGAAAGCTGGCGTGGATAGATTACAAAATAATATAACATGATAAAAGCTGAGCCGGCGAGGATGGCGAACTTGATGCTCCAGTGCATGTTCGCATACCGTGTGACAAAGGATTCGATGAAGCCGGCTACGATAAAGAAGGGCACGAGCCCTATCACGACCTTGAGCCCCTTGAAGGCTCCGCGTCTGAAGGATTCGAATCGCGAATAAGTGCCAGGGAAAAGAATACTGTTGCCCATTACGATTCCGGCCGCACCGGCAATAACAATCGCGCTCAATTCGATCGTGCCGTGAAGCATTACGACGGGCGCTGCATGGAGTAATACGTTCTCTTTATAGAACATTACGAAAAATGCCCCGAGGCTCACACTGTTATAAAAGAGCATGAGGCCGGTGATCACGGACGTAAACACGCTGAAAACGAACACGCGAAACGACACCAGGATGTTGTTGAACGTGATGTACAGGAACATATCCCATGCATCGTGACTCTGGTATATGCTTGTCGGGTTGCCCTCTTTAATATTCTTCAGTGTGAGGTTGACGTACGAGTCGCCCATGATGAGCCGTACGAACGTGTCGTCGTACAGGGACGAAACTGCACCGATAACCGCCGCAATGACAAAGATAGCGAGCGAGTAAAACAGGGGCTTGCGGATCTCCCACATGATGGACGGCACTTCGTACTTCCAGAAATTGAGAATCCTGTTGCTGCGCTCCCGTTTGTTTCGGTAAATCTCGAGGTGGATCCTTGAGACGAGGTTGTTGAGGTAGGTTGTAGTACGGCTGGAGGGATACTGCGTCCTCGCGAAGGCGAGGTCATCGGTAAGCTGGATAAACATTTCTGCGAGCCTGTCCGGTGAAACCGTACGCCCTGGCTCAAGGGTCCTTTCAATTCCTTTCCAGCGTTCCTGGTTTAGCTTTATGAATGCAGCCTCGCGCACAAGGGGTCATGTTAAAGAATGACAAAATAACACTTCTTTGCCAAGCGACTGTAAGCGAGCGCCTTGTCATGTACTATTTTCCTTGTGATTGCTGAATTACGGCGTTCCACACGCGCGCGAGGTTGCCATAGCAAATCTTCTGGATATCGGCATCGCTGTAGCCGCGCTTCAGCAACTCGAGGATGAGGTTCGGATATTGACCGACGTCTTTGAGTCCCACGGGAAGAGAGTCGTCGACGCCGTCAAAGTCGGAGCCGATGCCAACGTGATCGACGCCTACCAGGGCGACGACGTGATCGATGTGATCTGCAACGCGCTGAACATCGGAATACAGCTCACGTTCCGTTTTTCCGGATGCGGCGATGATGGGTTGCGCTTCAGGGTCACGTGAAGTGAGCTTTTGGCTCTTGAGTTCCGTCATTACACTGTCGAGGATGTCCTGGTTTTCACGTGCAACCGAATCTACGAACGTGGCGCCGAAATTGATCTGAATGACGCCGCCGTTCTGCGCAAGAGCGCGTATCATGTCGTCTGTCATGTTGCGCTCAAAGCCGGGCGTAAAATAACGGCAGGACGAGTGCGATGCGATGACCGGGGCACTTGATGCAGCGATGACGTCGTAAAACGCGCTATCGGAAATGTGTGAAACGTCCACCATGACGCCAACGCGATTCATTTCCTTTACCACCTCGACGCCGAAGGGACTCAGTCCGTTCCACGTGTGGGTACTATCGTAGGACGAGTCGCAGATCTGGTTGTCTCTCGAGTGCGTGAGTGTGATATACCGAATTCCCCGGTCGTAAAAGTAGCGGACGTTGTCCAACGACTTGCCAATGGGTGCTCCGTTCTCCAAACCCATCGGAAGGGAAATTTTTCCGGCGGCAGCATTTGCCTCGATATCGGCTGGTGTTGACGCCAGCGCGAATTTGTCGGGAAGACCGCTAGCGATTTGCCGCACCATGTCGATAAGCGAATCGGCCAGTGCCTTTCCGAAGTCGCGTTTTTTCTGATAAGACGCCGGGATATAGATCGACATGAATGGCGCATCAAGTCCGCCTTGTTTGGCCCGCTCATAGTCGAAGTCGCCTTCGCGAGTGGACAGGATCACGTTGAGGTTATCACCGGTAGGCCGGATTTTTTGTTCTACAAGCCGATAGGGGAGGTCGACGTGCGTATCGGCAATAATTATTGCGTGTGCGAGCGAGTCGGCCTGTTCACGCAGTTGCTCTTCAGTTGGTGCTGTAGCGGTGTCGTTCGTTTCCTGTCCCGAGGGTTTCGTGCATCCGACGGCAAGCAGGAACACAAGTAAGATGAGCGGCGGGAATTTCATTTTCTGTTGGGAATTATCTGGTAAATTGAGTCCTGAACGGGATTAAGGCCCCTAATTTAGAAAGTTAAATGGAAACCATTCGAGTCCGTACCACACAGAACGTATTTATAGAGTATCCTGTTGCCAGCCTGGGCGACCGCATGCTGGCTTTCCTCATCGACGCGCTCATCCTTACTGCATACAATTTTGTTTGCTATTTTATCCTGCAGGAGTATTCATTCTCGGCAACAGTAGACATTCTGCTCATTACCGTGCCCTTCTTTCTCTATCATCCCGTTTTCGAAATACTGATGAACGGGCAGTCGCCAGGGAAAAGGCAAATGCGCATCAAGGTTGTCAGCATCGACGGCTCTTCTCCTACGATCGGCGGGTACCTGATGCGGTGGCTGTTCCGGCTGGCCGAAGTCTTTCTCCTCCGCGGAGCGCTGGCCATGGTCACGATCGCCGCTAATGGGAAAGGTCAGCGGCTTGGTGACATCGCCGCCGGAACGTCGGTGGTGAAGCTTGTTCCGAAAGAAGCGACGAACTCCGCCAACGTGTTTGCCAGTGCCGAAGAGGGGTATGAACCTTCGTTCCCGCAGGCGGTCGGGCTTAGCGACGTCGATCTCGAAACCATTTACGAGGCGCTCGAGGTGAGTCGCGACACCGGCAACCCACTGCCCGCTAACCTGCTCAGCGAAAAGGTCAAGTCCGTCCTCGGGATAGAGTCCGACCTGCCACCTGTTAAGTTTCTGTATACAATTCTCAAGGACCACAATCAGCTCGTCAGCGCTACATGACGACGGACGACCGTGTGCCCGTCTACAGCCTCCGCCAGCTTGCCCTGCGCAACGGCCAGGATCGCCCCGAAATCTGGATTGCATATCGGGGCATTATTTATGACGTCACGTCTTCAAGGTTGTGGCGGAATGGACTTCACTACGAACACTGGGCGGGTCAGGATTTAACCCGGGAGTTGCCCGACGCTCCACACACCGAACGCGTGTTCGAACGCTTCGGGATCGTGGGGCGACTCGAATAATACGACGGAAATTGAATTTTGACGTTTGGGTTGTGTGTGTTTTGGATTTCTTGGGGAGAATGTAGTAAATCGTACTGCGTTTACCAGTTCAGGATCCTGATGATAATTATTGCTGATAGCGGGGGCTCCAAAATAGACTGGAGATTTCTCCATAACGACGGGGCAATCGGCCAGGCCAACGGGCCCGGCTTCAACCCGTATTACCAGCCTATCGAAGACCTGAGAAAAAGCATTACCGACGTGGTTCTCCCATTTGTTACCGACCGTGTCGACAAGATTTTCTTTTATGGTGCCGGCGTGTCATCGCAGAAAAACCAGGATACCGTGCAGGGAGCATTCAGAGAATTCTTTCCCGACGCTGAGATCGAAATCGGTTGGGACTTACTGGCTGCGGCCCGCGCCCTGTGTGGCCATGAACCGGGCATTGCCTGCATTATGGGAACGGGATCGAATTCCTGTCTCTACGACGGCGAGAAGATTGTCCATAACGTCGCTAACCTCGGCTGGATACTGGCTGACGAGGGCTCAGGCGCGTACATCGGGAAACGCATCGTAGTGGATTACCTCCGGGAGAATATGCCTTCTGCGCTGGCAGAGCAATTCAGGAAGCGCTACCCCTTTCATCGTGAGGAGATCCTGGAACACGTGTACCAGCGTGAAAAGCCGAGCGCGTTTCTTGCAAGCTTCACCCGGTTCGTCTTCCAGCATCTCGACGACCCGTACTGCTACAAACTCGTTTACTCCAGCTTCGAGGAGTTTTATGAGAACAACGTGATGCGGTACGAAAACTACCACAACTATGCGGTGCACTTTACCGGATCGATTGCGTTCTACTTCAGCGACATCCTTCGTCAGGTGGCCAACGACAAAGGAATCACGGTCCGGAATATTCTCGAGGGCCCGATTGCAGGTTTGACGCTTTACCATCAACCCGATCTCACCACGCGGCCCAGGTAGAAGGCCCTTTCCTCCGTTCGCTGTATATTTGCATCGGGGCAGCACACAATCCCATAATTCTTATGGTCTCGACAACTGAATCCTCGTCGTACTACGATAACCTGGAGGACATGAGCGTTCATGACCTGCTGGTCAACATCAACCGGGAGGATATGACGGTTCCTGTCGCGGTGCAACGGGCGATTCCACAGATCACACGACTGGTGGAGGCGATCGTGCCGAAGATGCAGGAAGGGGGAAGACTGTTCTACATAGGCGCCGGTACAAGCGGACGCCTGGGAATCGTCGATGCCTCGGAAATTCCCCCCACATACGGCATGCCGCACGGTCGCGTAATCGGCCTCATGGCGGGCGGGGATGCGGCCATTCGAAAAGCCGTGGAACACGCCGAGGATGATGACAATCAGGCCTGGTTGGATCTCCAGGAATTCGACATCGGAACCGGTGATGTGCTGGTGGGGATCGCTGCCTCGGGGCGGACGCCCTATGTCGTCGGCGCCCTTCGTGACGCCCGGAAAAATGGTGTCACGACGGGATGCATCACCTGTAACGAGGGTACGGAGCTGGCTAAGCACGCCGACTTCCCCATCGAGGTGATCGTTGGCCCCGAGTTTGTGACAGGAAGTACAAGGATGAAATCGGGTACGGCGCAAAAGCTGGTGCTAAACATGATATCAACGGCGGCCATGGTCAAACTCGGCAGGGTGAAGGGCAACAAGATGGTTGACATGATGCTGAGCAACAACAAGCTCATCGACCGCGGCACGCGCATGATCATGAACGAATTGGGGGTTGACGAACTGGAAGCGGCACGCCTGCTTAAGGAGTTCGGTTCGGTTCGGCTGGCAGTCGAGAGCAGGCTTGGCCATGCACGACATTGAGCCATATTACAATTGGCTTGCCTACTACGACCCCGCAAAGGATGAACGGTCTCCTTTCTTTGGCAAGGAATACGACTACGACCGCTATTCCGAAACCATATACGGATACTACATCGATCCTGCCTGGGATTACATGGGATCGGAAACGCTTTACATCAAAGTCCTCTTCGCTGACTATACAACCGGATATGCGATAATTGAATTCATTGGCGAGTGGAATGATGCCATAAACAACGACATCATGCACCTGAAGCGAAACGTTATCGATGGCATGATTTATAACGGTATCACCCGCTTTATTCTGATCGGCGAAAACATCATGAACTTTCACGGGTCGGACGACTCATACTACGAGGAGTGGTTCGACGATGTGGGCGACGGCTGGATCGCCGCGGTATCCTTCCCGGACTTTATACGGCAGGAGCTGATGAAGTACAACATCGACCACTACATCAATATGGGCGGCACCCTCCAGATCGACCGCTGGCGAACCCTCGCCCCACAGACGCTGTGCGAGGTGACGGGGATGTTGATTCAGCGGAGGTTGGAGTGACGAAATGTGTTGAAGTGTTGATGTGCCTGCCCAACGAGGTCTCGATGTTCGACAACACCCGTCGGGCAGGCGGGTTGGAGTGTTGGAGTGGCGTTCTTCGCCGCTTGTGTGCGACAGAAAAGATCGCACTTCGCATCAGGGGTCTTTGCATGCCGGTATCATCTTTTAAAATGGCTGTCAGCTAACGCAGATCATACATTACGAAATGCGCATTCGGCGAGTCAGAAACTTCAACACATCAACACTCCAACACTTCAACACATCAGAGAAAGCTGTGCCTCCGAAACCAACGCCTCGGCCGGAACGAGGTATTGCCTTCTCGTGCGCACTTCCCGGCACAAGACTCGTGTCCTTTTGAGTTTACCTTTCCGGAAATATTTGCCTTGAAGTTTGAACACGGATCCTTCGGGCAGGTCGGCTACCGTCGTATGGTTGGCGGCGCCGGGGTCATGTTCTCTTAGGGCCAGGGTAAGGTCACGGTCGGCGAACGAGCTGGCTTTGGGGTTAGCCATGTGAAGAGTAAGGCGATGCAACACGCGGGGTGGAAAGACCTGTTCATTGAGCATGGGGACGAGCAGGTTTCTGAAGATGTTCTTCCATTCGACACCGTGCGGTTCCACGCGATTGTTATAGTGAAGGAACGTGCGCAGATGTGCAACTTCGTGCACGTAGGTGATGAGAAACAAATAGGGGTTCAGGTCGTGGTTGAGGGTGATGCGGTGCGTGGAATGATGTCGGCATCCTGTGAAGTCGCCCACCTTGCTCGAGCGGCTCCGTGTAACTTTCAGGACAAATGGGGTTTCTTTCCACAGTTGGAAAGCGTAGGATGCCGCCGGCGGCGGCACATGGTGGTCGATGAGGTTGCGTATTGCAGTTTCTGTCATAAAAAAAGGGCTTTAAAGCCCTTTTTGAAATTTCGCATTCTACATCCCGGTTATTGCATGGATGTCGTGTCGGTTTCAACCGACGTCGTATCCATTGCCGGGGCTTCCTCCTCCATAGGGGCAACAGTTTCGTCCTGTGCCGGTTCTTGCGTCGTTTCAGCTTCCTTGTTCGATCCGCCACCGCATGCGATGAAGGTCGATGCAAAGCAAGCGACAAAAAGGATTGCAAACAGTTTTTTCATAGTTGACAGGTTTTTGAGAAAGATTCCAACAAATATAGTACGAATTGCATGCAAGGATCGGGCCGGGGTAAGAAAAATTACTTTTTTCTAAATATAAGCCGCAGCGGGACTCCGGCAAAATCGAAGTGTGCACGCAATTTATTTTCGAGGAACCGCTCGTAGGGGGTTTGAATGTACTGTGGAAGGTTACAGAAGAAGGCGAAGGTTGGATACCGTGCCTTGAGTTGCGTAATGTACTTTATCTGGATATGCTTTCCCTTGACCGCAGGAGGGGGGTAATGAGTTATTTCGGGCAGCATTTTGTCATTCAGCACGGAGGTGGGAATTTTGGCATTCTTGCGTTCAAAAACAGCGACGGCCATTTCGATGACCTGGAATATGCGTTGCCGTGTGAGTGCCGATGCGAATATCACGGGGAGGTAATCGATCGGTGCCAGCTTTTCAAGGATCTGTTTCTTGTATCGGTCGCTTGTCTTTGAATCCTTTTCAACCAGGTCCCATTTGTTGACCATGAGAACGATCCCCTTACCCTGTCGGTGGGCGAGGCTAATGATGTTGACGTCCTGCGATTCGATGCCGCGTTCGGCGTCGATGACGACGATACACACATCGCAGTCTTCCAGGGCATTCAGCGCGCGAAGCACGGAGTAGAATTCGATATCGTCTTTTACCCTGCTCTTCCGCCGGATGCCCGCGGTGTCGACAAGGATAAAGTTCTTGCCGTACATTTTGTAGTGCGTATGTATCGCATCGCGGGTCGTTCCTGCTTCGTCGGTAACAATGCTTCGCTCAGTACCGACAAGCGCGTTGAGTAAAGAAGACTTTCCAACGTTGGGGCGTCCCACAATGGCGATACGGGGTATTCCGCTTTCGGGATCTTCGGGACCAGGTGCAGGAAATATTTTTATGATCTCATCGAGCAGGTCGCCGGTACCCGCGCCGTTTTCGGCAGAGATGGGAAAGACCTCACCGAAACCAAGTTGATAGAATTCGGCGGCCAGGGGTGTCTTGTCCGGTGTGTCGGTTTTGTTGGCAGCGATATAGACCGGTTTGTTCGACGCGCGCAAGACGTTCGCGAAGTCCTTGTCGAAACCCGTAAGGCCGTCGCGAACATCGACGACGAATATCACGGCCGACGATTCCTCGATGGCAAGCTTCACCTGGCTGCGGATCGCCGACTCGAATTTGTCTTCAGAGCCCGTAACATAGCCGCCCGTGTCGATGACGGTGAAATTCTTGCCGCACCATTCGGCATACCCGTATTGACGATCGCGCGTCACGCCCGGTTCGTTGTCCATGATCGCCTGCCGCTTCTCGACAAGCCGGTTGAACAACGTTGATTTGCCGACATTCGGCCGACCTACTATGGCTACTACGTTCACGACTTTGTTTTTTTTTGGTAGTCGGTAATCGATGATAATTCAACGAGTATGTATTGGCACCTGCATTTCGGACGTCTATACCACATCCGACCTATTGCCGATCACCGAATAACAATCCACGATGGTTTGAGAGACGCACAGCCGTGCGTCTCTACAAGACTCCCTCACCGATCACCGATTACCGATCACCTCTTAATTCAGACGCAGATGCAGCCGCAGCGTCTTCTTGCATCTGCATCTGCGTCTGATGAACTTCCTCACACTCACACTGACACTGACTCTCCCTCCGCACGCCCCTTAGTTCCCTAAAGGGGTCCTGCGCGTGGTCCCTTTCATAATCTACATCTGCGTCTGCATCTGAACCTCACTCTGTATACCCAAACCTCCTCAATCTCTCCTTCTCCCTCCTCCAGTTCCTGGCCACCTTAACGGTGGTTTCAAGGAAAACTTTTTTTTGAAAGAAGTCTTCCATTCTTTTTCGTGCCTCGATGCCGACGGTCTTCAGGGCGCTTCCACCCTTGCCGATGAGGATGCCCTTTTGGGAATCGCGTTCCACGTAGATCTCTGCGCGGATGCGGATGATGTCGTCGTCCTCTTTGAAATCGGTAATGGCGACCTCCGTGCTGTAGGGCACCTCCTGTTCGTACTGGAGGAATATTTGTTCGCGCAGGATCTCCGAAGCAAAGAACCGTTGAGGGCGGTCCGTTAGTTCATCCTCCGGGAAATAGGGGGGATGTTCGGGGAGATGCGCGACGATGGTATCGAGGAGGTCCGATACGTTCTCGCCGGTAAGGGCGGATGCCGCGAAGACCGCAGCGGCTTTCGGGAGTTGTTGCTTCCAATAGGTCAGCTTGTCCGCGATCTGGGAGCCCTTGCCCGTATCCGCTTTATTGACAACCAGTATGACCGGCACGGAGAGTCGGTTAAAACGTCCGTACACGGTGTCATCGAATTTTTCGTCCGGCTCGACCAGCACGAGAACCAGGTCGGCGTCCTCCAGGGAAACCTTCACATAACGCATCATGGCCTCGTGGAGCGCGTATTTGGGCTCCAGGATTCCGGGCGTATCGCTGTACACGATCTGGTAGCCGTCGCCGTTGATGATTCCCATGATCCGGTGGCGGGTGGTCTGGGCTTTCGGGGTGATAATGGAAAGCGGTTCCCCCACCAGGCGGTTCATCAGGGTCGATTTCCCCACGTTGGGCTTGCCCACGATGCTCACGAAACCGGATTTAGAAGGTTTTTGGGACATAAGGACGGCAAATATACTAGCCCCGAAGCGATTTGAAGCAGCATTACCAATTCTTCAACAACCTTCAAAAAGACTCCAAAAACAAAAAAGGCGACCAAACGTCGCCTTTTCCTTGTAGCGGGGGCAAGACTCGAACTTGCGACCTTTGGGTTATGAGCCCAACGAGCTACCAACTGCTCCACCCCGCGATGTAATCTTTTATGGCAGGTTCAACCTACCAATGGGGCCCAAAAGTAGGGCCAACATTATTAGAAACCAAATTTTATATGAACCTCCGGGCAAGATCTGCCTGCCGACCACACTTTGGATCAACTACAAGCGGACGGTTCGGCGGTCAGGCAAGCTCTAACTTGCGTCCGCTGGCCAGCGGATATGAGCCCAACGAGCTACCAACTGCTCCACCCCGCGATGTCGTCACTGAAACAACCCATTTTTGGCCTGGTCCGTTCCAATGAGGTCCCAAAAGTATGGTTCACGGCGCTAAAAACCAAACCCGCTGGATAAGACCTCAAACTGCCCCTAAGCAGACCCCAGCGCCTTTGCCCTGATCCACGAGCCTGCTTTGCGCGCGAATACATGGCGTACCCCCGATATAAGATTCCCTGTGGCGCGCTGCCCATCCAAGGACGTGTATCCCGGGGCTACGGCCTGGAGGCCTTGCCCCGGGATACAAACATGCCGCCCCGCTGGGGCGGGAGTTGAGAAGTAGTCGCAGATGCAAGTCGCAGATGCAGGCGTCCCTTGCAACTGCATCTGTATCTGATGGTACTTCGCCCTCACTCCCACTCTGATAGACCTCGTACCCTGATCCACGAGTCTGCCTTGCGCGCCAAGACAAGGTGTACCCCGATCTGAGAATTCCTTTGGCGCGCGATCAACTCGCCACGGCCTTTCCCCGGGGCTTCGACCTCCGGTCTCGCCCCGGGCTACCAACATGTCGCCCCTACGGGGTTGCGTTCTAGACGCAGTTGCAGATGCAGTCGCAGTTGCAAATCCTCTTGCATCTGCCCCCAATGGGTGTCGGGGTTGCGACTGCAACTGAAATGGTGGCTCGTTGGACTCATATCCGCAGACGCACCACCTAATTGCCTGGCTTAATATTCTGATTTACACTAAACAAATTATTGGGATCGTATCTTTTTTTGATTTTTGCCAAACGGTTGTAGTTGTGCCTATAACTCGCTTTTACACGATCTTGTCCTTCATCCATCATGAAGTTGGTATACGCTCCTCCTGAAGAAAAAGGATGCAGGGCTTCCCAGTAATCTTTACACCATTTCGTCATTTTTTCGGTGTTGGCCGGGTTCGGATCAACGCCAACGATTACACCACAGTATTTTGCATCACGATATGCCCAGGCCGTATCTTCAGCACCGACTCTACTTGCCGCCCCACTAATTGGATATAAGTGCATTTGAGAAAGAGGAGTCGGTATTTTAGAGCCGAACTTTAAATGTTGTTTTCCGATTTCCGGCCCTAATTCATTGAAAAAGTCGGCGCGCCAATACCACTGCAACCCTGGAGGGAATAGTCCGTCAAACAGAGTTTGAATCGCTGGATAAGGCATTTCGCCGACATGTGCAAATACTGGATCCATTGCTAAGATGGGCTTAAAGGCTTCCTTTGCTTTATCCGTGTCTCCGGCATAGCACCACACTATTCCGCAAAATTGCTTGTTGTGTAGAGACTCCGGGAATGGCGGTCCTGGAATAATCAAGGTTGCCAGAAATCCATTCAATTCGTCTGGCGCATTGGTGATGAAGTCGTCGTACCACTTCACTATTTCTTCTGCTTTTTCAATGGGCCATAAGGTGGGTCCTCCAAAAACAGTCTTGAGCTTATGTGCCTGGAACTTAAAGGACGTTACCACCCCAAAGTTTCCACCACCACCGCGGATGGCCCAAAACAGATCCTTGTTTTGATTGTCGCTTACAGTAACAAAAGATCCATCGGCCAGGACCATATCGGCCTCTAGTAGGTTGTCTATTGTAAGTCCGTATTTTCGTGACAGATGACCAACGCCGCCACCAAGCGTCAACCCCCCTACGCCGGTTGTAGAAATGATTCCGGCAGGAATTGCAAGACCAAAGGCATGGGTCGCATGGTCAACCTCGCCCCAAAGATTTCCTCCACCCACTCTAACGGTGTTATCAGAGGTATCGATACGGACGAACTTAATTCCTGATAGATCAATTACTAACCCGTCATCACAAAGACCCAGGCCGCCGCCATTGTGGCCTCCTCCTCTTATGGCTAGCTTCAGGCCATTTTCGCGGGCAAAGTTCACTGAGGCTACAACATCTGCTACATCGGTACACATAGCAAACATCATAGGCCGCTTGTCGATCATTGCGTTATAGACTTTTCTGGTTTCGTCGTAGCTATCATCTGAAGCCATTACTATTTTTCCTCTTAATTGGGCGGCGAATTTTTCAATTTTAGAGGAATCGATATCCTTTACCGAATTGACTATTGACTGATCCATGGTTGGGGGGTTATATAATTTAAATAATTTTTTTTGAGAATCACTGATAATCGATTGGCTTAGCCCTTAGTTTTTTCCATCATATGCTTGATAACTTTTGTGTGTTCATGCTGAGGGCTGAACATAATAATCTCCGCATCTTCATCGACCTTGACATTATGGCCAGCGGGCCAGAAAAACAAATCGTTCGTACCAACGGTCTCCTGGATCCCTTCGGCGTCAGTGGTTGTAATCTGACCCTTGAGAACATATCCCCAGTGCGGGCATTGGCACAAATTTCCTTCAAGACCCATGAAAAGCGGCGTCGTATCCACTCCGGCAGACAAGCTGAAAAACTCGCAACTAATTTTACCAAGGCCAGTCGCGTCACCAAATTCTGTTCTCTGTCGAATGACCGCACCGGGTATTTGCATTTTTACTTCGATGTCTTCCTTCGTTATTTTCATGTTTAGGCGTATTATGTTGTTGCGATAACAGAATTGATTTTCATGGTGCTACTGTCGCGCCTGTTTGACACAATAGGTTATAGGTTTATCGATAATCCCATGAAAAGCCGTCGGAAAATGCGACGGACTTTGTCCATCGTTTACCTACCTGAACGGTTGTGGCATACAGGTAGCTATCCTTCGAATCCTTCGAAAGCCCGGTTCAAAGGACTTTGGGTTTTATTGTTATGAGCTACAGGTCAAAAGTAAAGGGAAATGAAAACCAGGAGATTCACATTTGGTTCAATAAATGCAAATTTTGGTTCATTTTCGCGACTAAATGCCTTTTGGCTTTTTAGCAAGTGAGTGCTTTGGCAGGATTTCTTAAGAATCTGGATACCGCGAAATCAATGGCAAAAGGATTTTATATAATAGGAAGGTAGGATTCCGAATGTCTCTTGAAAACATCTTGAAAAATACGAGGCGCTATTAAAGCCGGTTTCAAATGCGATTTGCGATATACTTTCAACTCTTCGACTCAAAAGCTTGAGGGCTTTGTCTAACCGATATTCTTTTATGAAACTGTTGGGCGACATGCCTGTTATAGACGTCATTTTCCGGTACAGTTGAGCCTTACTGTACCCGAGACACCTGCTAAAATCATTGACATTAAGCGTTGCATTGGTCCATTCCCTCTCAGTATAATCCATCAACAGGCTTATAAATGTCTCATCATTCGAGTTTAGTGCGGTAATGTATTTCGTATCAATCGAAATATTTGAGATCTCACTTTCATACAATTCCTTAACCTCCGACGACACCACGATCTGACCTTTTACCACTTCACACAAGCGCTCAGCCTTTTTTATTGTATCTTCAAAAAGCCCCTCTTTTTCAGTTACAGGAGAGCCGGCACTTAAACCTATTTTTAGTTTTATACCAGGATCATCCCCGTTATGGGCAGGTGTCCAAAGGGCGGCTTGAATTTCCTGCGCACATAGCACCGCGTTTGTAACGGAATCAAAGGAAGATAAAAAGTAGTCCCGCTTTTGTTTGACAATGGATCCCTTAAATTTATTTAATGCTGTGACAATAGACTTGTTGTAATTTTCGATAACTGAATGTATTTGCTCAGGTGTTACGTGCTTCAATGACGATCGTTTTATTCTTGCCACCATTATCGTTCTGAAGGCAGGGTCGTTGATAATGTTCAACCCTGTATTTTGCGAATTTTCAGGATCTGCAATTCGACCCAAAAATGATTCTACAACCGAATCATCTACTTCAATTATTCTATTTGGCACTTCGCCATGTGCGTATTCATGCATCCTGCTAATTGAGTCCCTGTCGGGAGCCTCGATCAGGCAAAAGGCTGTCTTTCTTTTGCCGTCAAACCAATAGGTTAATCCTTTGCAATTGAACGTATCCTGTACTTTTAAATCTGCTTGATGTAATTGGGCCACATTTTCAGCAGTTACTGTTTCTGAGACATCGTGGCGATCCATGTATATTGGCATAGGTGTAGATTTATTAGCGATCTTCAGGCTTCAGGGATTTTTTATGGTCGCTGGTTGTCCGTTGGCTATTCTGAATGGCTTTCGCGCTGCTCATAATTCAGACGATGTCGGCCCTCGTGGGGATCTACCTCCGCGTAGATCGGGAGCCTTACAATATTACTGTTTTTTCCCTTAATCCGCGAGGTCGCCGGAGCTGCAGGGTCGCTGGACTCATGGCCGTTTGGCTGTGGGCGCGGTTCGGATAATGACCGGTGCAGTCGTATTAGCAGTTGCAAATGTTCCGTTAAGACCAAACTTTATAGTTAACCTTTGCATCTGCGACTGCATCTGCAACTATTGCTCTCCCGGCGCTGAAAAACCTTTCCCTGCATCATCCACCACCAACACCCAATCCTTCCCTTCCTTCGGCGGCGTGAAGGTCTTCGTTCCTTTTCCTTTTACAGTTCCCGCAGAAGTCGCTTTGCCATCCCGGGGATTGAACCACCAAACGTTTTTAGTGTCGCCGGTGATTGCACCGAGATTAATTCGTACAGCCTTGTTCTGAGGAAGATAGATCATCGCATAACTGCCGCCTTCATCACGTGTGGCGGCGATGTATTCGTCGTTGTTGGCGGCGTAACGCGACTTGATCAAACTCTGATCACCAATGCGTGAAAAGTAAGGACGCGATAGCATCAGGTTCTTCAAATGTTGCATCTCCCCCGCAGCCTCAGCCTTGATCGCGTTCTGCCATGGTATGATGGTGTCGCCAACGTTGATGGGTTTGTACAGCTTTTCATTCATGAACTGCCATACGTGGTGATGACCATACGTAACACCACATCCTCCGGCAAAGACGGTGCGATAGATACGCGCGCGCACGTCGTAAGCGTGAAAGTACCCCCTGCCTTCGCGCGTCCACTTTCCGTCCCAGGGATTCACTGGGTGATCCTCGTAACACGGCTCCATGTCGAGCGTGGGCTTTTGCGGCGTCTTTGCCAAATCCTCCGTGATCCAATTCCAACAGTTCACTTCACGTGAACCGTGGCTCGACTGGAACGCGTTCATGTCGAGCCAGGCCTCGTCATGGATAGAGGTGCTCGAACGGTTCCCGGCTCCTCCCTGTGGATGATATGTGATGAAGGCATCCTTTCCCAGCACACTTTCGATGCCGCGCGCCATCGCCCGCCATATGGGACGATCGTCATACTCCTTCTCGGTACCGTCGCGGTTAGATTTGTAGGCGGCAGGACGATCACCGCCTAATATCCAGATTACATTCCATCGATCTTTGTAACGCGTGGCGAGCGACCGGCCGTAAACCTCGGCGTTTTCTTCGTTAAAAATTATCGGTCCTGTACCCCAAAGATGCGCGACCTTATCGCCCCAGGTCGGGAGCAGCCCGACATACATGCCCTTTTCTGCTGCTTTTTGTATTGCAAAGTCGACGTGATCCCAATAGTCGTACTCATAATCGTTTTTTGGATCACTACCGGGCGTGGTCAGCAGTTGCCCGGGGTCTTCGTTGTTCAGCGGCCAGTCGCCATACCGGTTGGGTTCGCGGATGCCGTTTTCCTCTGCAAGCGCAACAGCCTGCAAGACATTGAATCCCTGTTCATGACGCGTGGCGATAAACGTCTCAATTTCCTCCCGCGTCAGGCGGTGGAACATTTCCCAGTCGGTGTCGCCCAGCCAGAAAAAGGGCTTTCCATCTTTTGTCTGCAGAAACCGTCCGTTGTCCGATACCCGGACCTGGGCAAACGCGCCTGCAGTCAGCAGGATTAGCATCACGGTTGTAAAAAGTCTTCTCATACGGGTCATCTATGGGTTTAGGGTTGTCTTGTGGCCAAGATAAGAATTACCGGCCATCGATTGTTTGTTACGCTATTCTCCTCGCTCTCACACTCACTCTGTTTTTGCTTCGATTCCGGGGTATCTTGTTGCGCGCCAAGAGAAGGTGTACCTCGAAAATAGATTTCCTGTGGCGCGCGACCACCCCGGACGACTCTAGCCCGGGGCGTCGACCTGACGGTCTTGCCCCGGGCTACAAACATTCCGCCCCTACGGGGCTTCAAATTCTTCGCTCTCACACTCACACTCACTCTGTTTTTGCCTCGATTCTGGGGTATCTTGTTGCGCGCCAATAAAGGGTGTACCTCGAAAACAGATTTCCTGTGGCGCGCATCCTACCGCACGACCTTATCCCAGGGCTGCGCCCTGGGCTACCACCATGTCGCCCCTACGGGGCTTCAATTCTTCGCTCTCACACTCACACTCACTCTGTCGAAGGCACTGTCACTCAATGATCAAGAATGAATTTGTTTTGCGTTAATTAGTGTTTTAAGGGATTGATGCCGATGGACCACTTCATCGGGCGATCGCAGAACCATGGACACCCTGTTTTCAGAAATGGCCCCGCTGGCGGAGCGTATGCGGCCCCGGCGCCTCGACGACCTTATTGGCCAGCAACACCTGGTGGGGCCGGAGGGCGTCATCCGAAAGGCGATTCGCGCTGGCAACGTCCCATCTATGATCCTCTGGGGACCGCCCGGGGTGGGCAAAACGACGATCGCCAACATTATCGCTCACGAGGTGAAGAGAAGTTTCTATACGCTGAGCGCTGTTAGTTCAGGCGTGAAGGAAGTACGGGAAGTCATCGAAAAGGCCCGGCGCTCATCGCGTGCCATCCTGTTCATCGACGAAATTCACCGCTTTAACAAAGCCCAGCAGGACGCGCTGCTTGGCGCCGTCGAAAAGGGAACGATCACGCTGATCGGCGCTACGACGGAGAACCCCTCCTTCGAAGTCAACTCCGCACTCCTGTCGCGATGCCAGGTATACACCCTGGAGCCGCTCTCCGAAGAAAACCTGCTGGAACTGGTTCACGCGGCCTTAGCCCGGGATGAGGTGCTCTCCAAACGCGACATCACGTTGCGCGAACACAAGGCCTTACTAAACCTGTCTGGCGGCGATGCGCGGAAACTGCTGAACCTGATCGAACTCATAGCCGAGACATTTCCGAAGGGCCCGATTGAAATTACCGACGCGCTCGTAATGGACGTGGCGCAAAAGCGAATTGCTGTATACGACAAAAGTGGGGAGCAACACTATGACATCATCAGCGCATTCATCAAGTCGATCCGGGGAAGCGACCCCAACGCAGCCGTATATTACCTCGCGCGCATGGTGGAAGGCGGAGAGGATGTAAAGTTCATTGCCCGCCGCATGGTAATTCTTGCCTCGGAAGACATCGGGAACGCGAATCCTACCGCGCTCGTGATCGCCACCAACACGTTCCAGGCGGTAAACCTCATCGGATACCCCGAAGCGCGCATCATCCTCGCCCAATGTGCGATATACCTCGCCGCTTCTCCGAAAAGCAATGCAAGTTATATGGCGATCGAGGATGCCCTGCGGACCGTCCGGGAAACGGGGGATCTTCCCGTGCCGCTGGCGATCCGGAACGCGCCGACAAAACTCATGAAAGACCTGGGCTACGGGACAAACTACCGCTATGCCCACGACTACGAGGGTAATTTTACGGAGATGGAATTCCTGCCTGACTCGCTGTCCGGAACGAAATTCTACGAGCCGGGCAACAATCCACGGGAAGACGAGTTGAGAAAGTATCTGCGGGCGCTGTGGAAAGAAAAATACGGGTATTAGGTCAGGTCCGTTACCACTGGCAGAGGATTGCATGGCAAATGCCCGCGGATAAGTGATATTTGCGGAACATCCCGGGATTTTGAGGACCAGGCATGGAAAACCAGCGTATCATATTTGAATCTTCCCCCGCCTTCATACTCGTATGCCTGGCGGTGGGTGCCGGTTATGCCCTGCTGCTCTACCGCACCCACCATCCGTGGCCGGTAATGATCAACCGCGTACTCTTCGGGTTGCGTGCCCTGCTTGCGTTCCTTCTGGCTTTCCTTCTGCTCGGGCCGATCGTCCGTCAGATTACCCGTTTCACAGAAAAGCCCATGTTCGTTATTCTGCGCGACAACTCCGGGTCTGTGGCCGAGGTGACGGACTCAACCACGCTGGTTGCTGTGGATCGGGAACTGAACTCCCTTGCTGCGAGCCTGGAGGAAAAAGGTTATGACGTCGCCTATACCGACCTTGAGGGACATGAGACGTCCGCCCCGGATTTCAATGCCCGGGTTACCGACCTGGAGGGCGCGCTGGAAAACGTCAGCAACCGGTACGAAGGAAAAAAGTTTGGCGGCGTCCTGCTGGTGTCCGATGGCATCTACAACACAGGCATCTCTCCGTTGTTCGCGAACTACAAGTTTCCCGTTCACACGCTGGGCGTGGGCGATACGACGCAGCGCATCGATGTTGCTATTCGCAATGTGGCATTTAACAAGCTCGCTTACCAGGGCAACAAGTTTCCCGTACGCGTTGAAGTGATACTGAAGGGAATTGACAACCGTCGGTTGACCGTAACCCTGCAACATAAGGGAAGGACGATCGATCAGTCAACAAAAGATACCGGCGATGAAACCTTTGTAACGTATGATTTCCAGGTTCAGGCCGACGAACAGGGAATTCAGAAATACGACCTCGCGGTAGATGCTGTTCCCGGAGAAACCAACGTGCGCAACAACCGGGCAACTATTTTCGTCGAGGTGGTGGAAGGAAAAAAGAAGATTGCCATCATCGCACCGTCGCCTCACCCGGATATCAAGGCATTGCGTACGGTGGTGGAGCAGAACGCCAACTACGATCTGATCCTGGAAATTCCCGGCGTTGTGAAAGAACCGCCTGAAGGTGTAGCACCTGAGGATGTTGACCTCGTGATCTTTCACCAGAGCCCCGATCGACAGGGACGCACCCGTGCCCGCTACAATGAGTTCATGAAGAACAAGAACGCAGCATTCTTCATACTCGGCCCACAAAGCGACCTGGCCCTGCTTGCCCGGGATGACGTGCCGCTGGAGGTGGATGGTATCCCGAGGGACTATGATGAGGTAACGCCCGTAATCAACACGTCCTTTTCAAACTTTACCGTGTCGGCTGAAGCAAACTCAGTGGTAACCGGATATCCGCCCGTGTCAGTACCGTTTGGCAAATTCCATTTCCCGCTCAGCGCGCGGCCGCTCTTGTATCAGAAGATAGGAACCATCTCTACCGATAAGCCCCTGCTGGCCGTCGAGGAAAGGAACGGCCGAAAGATGGCCATCATGATGGGCGAGGGATTGTGGCGGTGGCGTCTGGATGAGTTTGAACAAACCGGCCGGGCAGAGGGCTTCGACGAACTCTTCGGAAAACTCATTCAATACCTGAGTACAACGGATGAGCGGCGCCGGTTCAGGAGCTATCCGATTAAGCAGGAATTCTCTGATGTAGAGCAGGTCGTCTTCGAAAGCCAGGTGTACGACGATATTTTCGAGCCGGTATACGGGAACACGATCGACATCGAGATCACGGGCGACCAGGGAAAAGTAAACCGGTACACCTATGTCACGAGTCCCGGCAACACGCGCTACCAAATCGGAGGATTGCGCGAAGGGGTATACCGCTATCGCTCGCAAACGGAGATCAACGGCCGCAAGGAGGAAGTGCGGGGACAGTTTGCTGTGGTGACGCAAGTAATCGAATTGCAAAATCTCACGGCCGACTTTGATCTGCTACGGAAACTCGCTGCCAATACCGGCGGAAAGTTTTTTACCACCGACAATCTGGAAAGTCTCAGCACAGGCCTTTCAGAAAAAGAAGCCACCGGTGTTATCCGGAGCGAAGAAACCTACAACGCGCTGATCAATTTAAGGATGCTGTTCTTTGTGTTGCTGCTGCTTGCGGGAGTGGAGTGGTTTTTCAGGAAGTACTTTGGCGGATATTAAACAAAAAAATAGCCTCGTGAAAACGAGGCTATTTTTATGCCGTTACCCACTGCCTACTGCCCACTGCCTACTACTGCGTTCATTCGCTTTTCTTAGAGGCGGCTTTCGGCTTCTTCACCTTCAGCGTTAGGTGATCGCTCTTGCCGTCGTGGTCGGCGAGGATGGTACCGCCTTCCTCTACTTCGCCCTTGAGAATCTCTTCCGCTACCGGGTCTTCCAGGTATTTCTGGATGGCACGGTTCAATGGGCGGGCGCCGAACTGATGGTCGTAACCTTTTTCCGCGAGGAAGTCCTTCGCCTTGTCGGAGAGCTCGACATTGTAGCCGAGCTGGATAATCCGGTCGAACAGTTTCGCGAGCGTGAGGTCGATGATCTTGTGTATATGTTCCCGTTGCAGGGAGTTGAACACGATCACGTCGTCGAGCCTGTTGAGGAATTCAGGACTAAAGGCGCGCTTCAGTGCATGCTGGATCGTCGACTTCATGTGTTCCTCCTCCGACTCGCGTTTTGCGGAGGTGGTAAAACCGATGCCGGTTCCGAAGTCCTTCAGGTCGCGTACCCCAATGTTGCTGGTCATTATGATGATCGTGTTCCGGAAGTCGACCCTGCGGCCGAGTCCGTCTGTCAGGATACCATCATCAAGCACCTGCAACAGGATGTTAAATACATCCGGGTGTGCCTTTTCGATTTCATCCAGCAGCACAACCGAGTAGGGTTTACGCCTCACCTTTTCCGTGAGCTGTCCACCTTCCTCATATCCGACGTAGCCCGGAGGGGCACCGACGAGGCGGGACACGGAAAACTTCTCCATGTACTCGCTCATGTCGATCCGGATGAGCGCGTCTTCCTTGTCGAACAGGTACGTAGCCAGAACCTTGGCGAGCTCGGTCTTTCCGACGCCCGTGGGCCCCAGGAAGATGAACGAACCAATCGGCTTGCGCGGATCCTTGAGACCGACGCGTGTTCTTTGGATCGCCTTGGTCAGTTTCTTGATAGCCTCTTCCTGGCCGATGACCTTCCCACTGAGTTCCTCCGCCATACCGAGCAGCTTGTTGCTCTCCTTCTGGGCAATCCGCTTGGTAGGGATTCCCGTCATCATGGCGATCACGTCAGCGACGTTATCTTCGTCGACCGTATACTTTTCGGTCCGGGTCTTTTCTTCCCACTTGGCCTTCGCAATTTCGAGTTGTTCGATGAGTTTCTTTTCCTTATCGCGCAACTGGGCGGCCTCTTCATACTTCTGGCTCTTTACGACCCGGTTCTTTTCCTTCTTTACCTCCTCGATGGCTTCTTCGAGCTTGACGATATCTTCCGGCACGTGGATGTTATTGATATGCACCCGCGCTCCAGCCTCGTCCAGCACGTCGATGGCCTTGTCGGGCAGGTACCGGTCGCTGATGTAGCGGTCGGACAGCTTCACGCAGGCCTCGATCGCCTCGGGCGTATATACCACGTGGTGGTGTTCTTCGTATTTTTCCTTGATGTTCTCCAGGATCTGGATGGTTTCCTCTACGGAAGTGGAATCCACCATGACCATCTGGAACCTCCGGGCAAGCGCACCGTCCTTCTCTATATATTGACGATACTCATCCAGCGTGGTAGCTCCTATGCATTGGATCTCTCCACGAGCGAGAGCCGGTTTGAACATGTTGGACGCGTCCAGTGAACCTGACGCTCCGCCGGCACCTACGATCGTGTGCAACTCGTCGATGAACAGGATCACATCCGGAGACTTTTCCAGCTCATTCATTACGGCCTTCATCCGTTCTTCAAACTGCCCGCGGTATTTTGTTCCGGCAACCAGTGAAGCGAGGTCGAGCGTCACCACCCTTTTCCCAAAGAGCACCCGTGATACTTTCTTTTGGATGATCCGGAGTGCAAGGCCTTCTGCTATTGCGGTCTTGCCGACGCCGGGTTCTCCGATCAGTATCGGGTTGTTCTTCTTTCTCCTGGAAAGGATCTGGGCCACGCGTTCGATTTCCTTTTCGCGGCCTACGATGGGATCGAGTTTGTTGTCTTCCGCCAATCGGGTGAGGTCACGGCCGAAGTTGTCGAGTACGGGTGTACGTGACTTTTCCGTACCCTTTTTCTCCTTGCCGGTCGCCCCGGTGCTGAAGATCTTCGAAGAGTCTTCGTCGGGATCGTCTGTATCGGAAGATGCCATGGGATTTTCCGTTTGGTATTCCAGCATCTCCTTTACTACCTCGTAATTGACGTCAAACTTGTTAAGTATTTGTGTCGCCAGGTTATCCTGGTCGCGCAATATCGAAAGGAGCAGGTGTTCCGTTCCGATCAACTGGGCTTTAAATATCTTGGCTTCGAGGTATGTTATCTTCAACACTTTTTCCGAAGCCTTTGTGAGAGGTATGTTCGCGAGGTTCTTCACCTCGTGGGTAGCCGTTCCTTTGGAGATCTTTTCAATCTCGGCGCGGAGTTCGTCCAGGGGAACGCCGAGTTTTTTCAGCACGCCGACCGCGACGCCCTCGCCTTCCCGGACCATCCCGAGCAACAGGTGCTCCGTGCCGATGTAATCGTGCCCAAGACGAAGCGCCTCCTCCCTGCTCAGCGAGATCACCTCCTTAACCCGATTGGAAAATTTAGCTTCCATAATGGAATTTATAAGTGATTAAGTGTAAATGTAGAATTTATTTTGACTTCTTTTTCTACTGAAACTCAAGATTTAATACGCTTAACGTATCCCGGTTTTTATTTGTTCAATACGCTCTGCGGCCGCTCTGACCAGCCTTCCGGCTTCCGGTCCCATACATAATATTAGATCGACCACGCTCAGATTAGGTACAAACTTACTGCCAAATACCTGAGGGTATTTCAAGGGAAAATCCGTTTCCTTCAATTCAGTGCTTTTTTTCGCAATTATTGTGTTTCTGAGGTCAAATACGCCTCCTGTGGGCGTTTTTTCATACTGGCTGGTTTCAAGGATGGGACGGGATAGTCCCAACGAATCAAGACATAATGACAGCAACGCCTTGTTTAATTCGAGGAGGAAATCATACTTCATAAACAGTAAGTCGTGCAGGGCGGACCCGTAATGCTCGAAGTAAGGTGCCTTGCCGTAAGCCGACTGAATGGCACGCCAGTGTCGCGTTAACCACTTCTGTGTGTAATCAATCCGTACTTCACTCATCAACGGCCTCCCACCCCTCAACACGGGCACGACCAACCGGTCAATGCCCTGTGCACTATTAATATAACAACGGTTACGGTAGGTACGTTTCGGGAACCGCTCGTGTTTTTCAATAATGACCTGGTCAAAGGCGGCCAGCCTGACAAAGTAGGAGACCGGAGGCAGATATTGGGCTTCGATTAGAACGCTGCGCACGCGGGATGCAATATTTTGTTCAAATCTAGAAACAACCGCGCACCCGGAACGCAACCCATTGAATTTCCTACAGGTGGAGAACTATCCCCACCTGTACTTACACGTCCACCGCTCCGAGGCCTTCGCGCACAACCTGAACTTCCTCGCCGGTGCAATCGAGTACGGTGGAAGGAATATTGCCGCCCGCACCTCCGTCGATGACAACGTCAACGGTGTGGCGGAACTCCTGGTAGATTTCTTCCGGGTCGGTCGTGTATTCCCTGATGTGATCATCGTCCTTAATGGACGATGTGATCAGCGGGTTGCCCAGCGCGCGCACCAGCGCGCGCGGAATGGCGTGGTCGGGTATCCGCACACCCACCGTTTTCTTGTTCACATCCAGGATGCGCGCGACGCGGGGACTTGCTTCGAGTATGAATGTGTAGGGTCCGGGCAGACTCTTTTTCATGAGCTTGAAGATCGGCGTATCGATTTTGCGTGCGTACTCGGAAATCTGGCTAAGATCGTCGCACAGGAATGAAAGGTTAAGTTGTCTCGGCTTTATTCCGATGATGTTGCAGAGATGCAACACCGACTTGCGATTGAGAAGGCTGCAGCCGATACCGTACACCGTGTCGGTGGGATAAATCACGATCCCCCCGCGCGCCAGCACGTCGGCCACATGCCGTATTTTCCGTGGCTCCGGGTTTTTGGGGTGTATTGCTAGATATTCAGCTGTCATATTTCGAATCCGACTGTAAGGTAACAATCCGGGCCGGTAAAAATTCATTTAGTATTTTTGGGAGACCAATTGAACAGTTCATGCAGATTAGCAGGAAGCTCGTCATCTTTCTGGTTGTCTCCGTGTTGGGGATCTCATTTAGTTTCTATGCCTACCAGGTGGTGTTTACACCAAATGTCCTGGTGGGTAAGGAGCCGCGTGAGCTCATCATCGAACGGGGTGCTACATTCAAGTCTCTTCAAAAGCAACTTCACGAGGGACGCTACGTCAACGATCTGATTTCATTCAGCTTTCTCGCCCGCCTGATGAAGTACGATCGTTCGATCAAGCCGGGGCGATATGTTCTCACTCCGGGAATGTCCAACATGCAGGCCATCCGCCTGCTGCGTTCGGGTAACCAGGTGCCGGTGAATGTCAGGTTTCACAACATCCGGACCCTCGACCAACTCCCGGAGAAAATCACAGACCACCTCATGATGTCGCCCGCTGAGTTCGACTCGGCACTCAACCGCTTTATTGAAACCAACACCGAGGGATTTACCCGTGAAAACGTCATAGCGATGTTCATCCCCAATACCTACCAGGTGTACTACGATGAAACACCAAAGGGATTGATCGAACGCATGCGCCAGGAGTATCACGCTTTCTGGGACGCTGAGAACCGCGAACTCGCAGCAAAGGCGGGACTCACACCGGTGGAGGTCTCAATCCTCGCTTCCATCGTCCAGGCGGAAACCATCAAGGCAGAGGAAGCACCTATCATCGCGGGATTGTACATCAACCGGCTCAAAAAAGGGATCGCGCTTCAGGCTGACCCTACCCTCAAGTTTGCTGTCGGCGACTTCACCCTCAAGCGTATTCTCAATGTGCACAAGGAGGTGGACTCACCGTACAACACGTACCGTAACGTAGGCCTCCCTCCTGGTCCTATCAATATGCCCGAGATCGCTTCCCTTAAGGCAGTGCTGAACTATACCCCAAGCGATTACCTCTACATGTGCGCGAAGGAAGATTTCTCGGGATATCACAACTTTACCAGCAGCTACCAGCAACACCTGCGCAACGCCTCGCGCTACCAGGCCGCGCTGACAAGAGAGATGAGGAAGGCGGCTGCTCTGAGAAGAACGCAAAAGTAGTTGCAGTTGCAGACGCAGATGCAAGGGGCATACAAAACAACATGGTGTTTATGGGCACTAGAAGAGCACACAGACATAAGAATGCAAAGGACAAATTTATCGACGTAGCACCAACTTCAATACTTCAACCCGCCTGCCCGAGGGGTGTTGTCGAAACATCGAGACGTCGTTGGGCAGTCGGGCAGGCACTTCAACACATCAACACATAATAATGTACACTTCTGAAACCACAGTACGCGTACGATATGGAGAAACGGATCAGATGGGTTATGTATATTATGGCATATATGCGATGTACTATGAGGTGGCCCGTGTTGAGAGTTTGAGGCAGCTGGGCGTGACGTATAAAGAGATCGAGTCGATGGGGGTGATGATGCCCGTCCTCGAAAACCGGTCGCGGTTTCTGGCGCCGGCCAGATACGACGAACTGCTTCGGATCGTGACGGTCCTGCGACAACCACCGGGAGTGAGAATAAGATTTGAATACAGCATATACAACGAGGCGAATGAATTGATCCATGAAGGCGAGACACTGCTGGCATTTGTAGACAAGACGACGGGACGGCCGTGCCGTCCGCCGGAACAGATGCGGCAGGTACTGGAACCTTTTTTTAAATGAAGTACAAGTACAAACGTGTATTCCTGACATGGAACCCAGGCAGGCTTTTCATAGACTGGATGCGCCGGATCCGGTTCAGGCGCTATGAGAATGTCTCGCTCTATACACTTACCCGGACTTTCCTGCGCAAGCTGGAAAAGGATGAAATCATAGACCGGGCCAACGGCGTAGCCTTCAATTTTATCCTTGCCATATTTCCGGCGATAATCTTCCTGTTCACACTCATACCCTATATCACCGTTCTGGTGCCAAGTGTCAACGAGACAAGCATTATTGCTTTCCTCAACAACCTGCTGCCCGACAGCATGTCACCTGCGGTCACGCATACAATAAAGGATATTGCTGTCAATACGCGCGGGGGACTGCTCACCTTCGGTTTTTTGTTCTCGCTCTACTTGTCCACCAACGGGATGATGTCGCTCATGCGTGCCTTCAACGCCTGCTACAAGACGATAGAAAATCGCAGTGGGTTAAGAATGCGGCTCATTGCCACCGGTCTTACCGTGGCCATGGCTTTTGTATTGATACTTGCTATCATCCTTCTCGTGGTGGGGCAAATCGGACTGGATTACGCGACAGGCAAGCTGTCGGGCTTCGAGTGGATCAACCTGAGCAGTTACACGGTGTACCTGTTGTTGATACTCCGCTTTGTGGTCATCTTCATTGTGTTCTTTATTGCGATCGCCCTCATCTATTATTTCGGCCCAGCCATCCACTACAACTGGCGATTTTTTTCCGCCGGGTCATCCGTTGCCACGATCCTTTGCCTGGCGGTCACGTACGGATTTTCGTTTTACATCACCAACTTCGGCACGTATAACAAACTGTACGGATCTATTGGTGTTCTGATCGCGCTGATGGTGTGGATGCAGCTCATTACCATTGTCCTGATGGTGGGCTATGAAATCAATGCGAGTATTCATCAGGCCGTTCGTACACAGGTACTCCTGAACGCCAGGAAGGAGTGGAAGCGATAAGGATGTCGTGAAACCGGTGGTGTTTTCAGGAAAGTCGCCTTTTTGTTACCTTCCTGTACCGTTTCCCCTTGCACCCTAAACCCCCTGGCCAATGAATAATCTCAAGATCAATCACGTTGCCGTATGGGTGTCCATCGTGGTGATGCACCTCGTCGGCTTTGTCTGGTACGGTTTGCTGTTCGGTGAACAATGGGCCGCATTTGTAGGAATTGACCCGGCTTCCATGGAGAGCGGGTCGGATGAAGTGAGCATCTGGATCATGAACTCCGTAGCCATTATCGCGTCAGTGTATGTGATGGCGTGGTTGCTGGCAAGGCTTGGCACTACAGGCATTCGGGCCGCTGCAACAGGATTTGTCGTCGCATTTGGGATCCATCATCTGCACACGATGAACAGCAACATGTTTGCGGGAGCGCCCTACGGTCTTGCCTGGATTACAGGAGGTTATGTAGTGGTGTCACTGACGATTGCAGGCCTCATACTGGGGTCCTGGGTGAAGAAAAGCTAAGGCAACCGGCAGGCGATCTTGCCGTAGACGCTGCGCTGGATGGCGGTACGTGTACCCCCTCCGGATATCGGGTACTCTTCATGGTTATCGTGAAGGAGGTTTTGGCCCGTGACGGAAAGCCGCAACGCAGGGGACAACTGCCAGCCCAGGCACACTTCGAGTTCGTGATAGCCGTCAAAGTTCTCGGCATTGCCGGCATTGTTATAGGTGAATTCATCAATCCACCGGTACCCGGCATCCAGGGCAATGGTAGACGTCAACTCCATAGACGAACGAAGCGAGAAGCGGTGTTTTGGATCGGCCGTTTCATTCAGTGCATTGTTGAAATCACTGGCTCCTTCCTTTACCCGGATGTCGCCTTCAAGGTAGTCGTATGACGTATGGAGTTTCCACCAGGAGAGTGCCTGCCACGTAAGCGTGAGTTCGAGCCCGTACGTTTCACCTTCGAGATTGTTCTCATAAAAAAGTGGGAACGGCAATCCAAAAACAGGATCAGGGGGACTGGTGCTTGTACTGCGAAGGTGATCATACACATTGTAGAATGCGGACAGCGAACCAAAGAGTGCGGAGGCAATCTGGGCACGATAGCCCGCCTCGTAGGCGATCACCGTCTCGGAAATGAAGCCTTCGCCACCCACCAGGAGGTTGTCAACCACAGGAGAGAAGTTGGGTGTCGGCAGCCTGACGTGACGGTCGATGCGAGAAGGCATACGCACGGCGCGCGATACTGACGCCCAGAGCGTCTGGTCGTGTGGAAGATCGTATTGAAGCCGCACGTTCGGTTCGAATTCAATTCCTGTATAGTCGTTGTGTTCCAACTTCGTACCGACCGTGAAGGCGAAGTTTTCCTGTATTGCAATTTTGTCCTGCAAAAAGACGCTGAACAATGAGCGGTCTAGCTCTGCGGGAACAAACGCCAACGCTGGTGCGCTCGTGACATCGTTGTGTGTCTGCCGGAATCCCAACCCCCATACGAACAGATGGTGTGTGCCTGCGTGGAGGGTGTGTTGAAAGTCCACGTCGTACGTGTTGAGATTGTCTTTAAGACGACCGGCAGGGGCAAGCTCAAAGCTTCCATCTTCGGTTAAGGTAGGAGGCACGGCCTGATCCAGCCAGGTGTTGTCGTAATACACCCGCAGACGTATGGCTGAATTATCGGAAAAACGCTTGTTCCACCGCACCAGGAGGTTACCGCCATGGGTGTCGGATTTACCGCCGGTGGTCAACCCGAGATCGCCGCGATAATAATCTCCGTGCACCGTGATGAGGTTGGATGACGGCCCCACGTCGAGCCGGAATCCAGCCTGACCCATGTGCCATGCGTCCATGGACGATCCGCCGTCGGGAAATACAGCGTCGTCCCGATCAAAGTATTTTCCGTATACACGGTACGCAACGTTCTCGCCTGTGCTCCCGCCGTACCGGGCGCCGACAAAGCTGCGCAATTCCGTCCCGCCACCCGCCTCGGCATACAGGCCCTTCGTTTCCTTTGCGCTTCGGGTGATGATGTTGATGATTCCGTTCACTGCGTTGGCGCCCCAGAGGGTTCCGCCAGGTCCGCTGATCACTTCAATCCGTTCAATGTCCTCAAGAAGGTAATCCTGGCGGTCCCAGAACACGCCGGAAAACAGCGGTGTGTAAACGGTCCGACCATCAATCAGCACCAGTAGCTTGTTCGAAAGATCCGTATTGAATCCGCGGGCACTAATAGCCCAATCGTGGGCGTTCTTTTGCCCGATCTGTATGTTACCGGCCAGACGCAGCGCTTCCGGAATACTGGTTGCACCCGAGCGACTGATATCTTCACGGGTGATAACCTGCACGGCAGCCGCCGCCGACGATAATGGTTCCGCCCGACGCGACACCGACGTCACCTCCATGTTCAGCAATTCCTCAATGCTGAGCTTCTTTAACGTGTCCACCGAAGGCACTTGCTGGGCGAATGAGAACGCACAAGGCAATAGCAGGCACGATAGGATCGACGCAAACCTGGACAGAGAAAAAAATGTACGCAATAACTCTGATCTCCTGCTGTTCATCGAGAGGGATCTCTTACACAGATGTTTCAGATGCCATTAAGATACACAATCACAGCCTACATCCTGCGCTGTTCGTGTATTTTATGCAATATTTTTCGGAATTGACCGGGAAATTTTGTGTGTTGTGTCGAATTCGATCGGGCTCACGCTGGCGCCATGCGGTGATGACAGGTGAAATCGAGGAGAAATCCCGTCACCTCTTGTCTATTCAATTTGAACTTTTTCTAATGCCGCTTCAGGTTTCCGCTTGCGAACGTTTGGCGTGGCAAACTTTTTTACGGAGGCATCACGCTTCTTCTTGTATTTCCGTCCCCACCAAATAACAAACCCGGTCACGGGGAGGCTGGCACAGAGCAGGCTCGCAAAAAACACCAGGAACTTTCCCGGTAGCCCAAGGATGGCGCCGGTGTGCACGTCATAGTTCATGCGGACCAGTTTGTCGGCAGCTGTTGCATCGTCATATCGTCCGTAGACGTGATTGATGGACAGCTCTTCCAAGGTGTACTGATCGAAATACCGGTAGTCCAGCTTCCAGTAAGTTTCTTCATCGGGATTGGCGTTAGCGCTAATGGGTGACACTGCGGTTACCGGGATATGGACTTCTATGCTGCGGGCGTCCGGATACTGTTGTTGCATCACCGCGAAGACTTTGTCGATGGCTGCCGCATCGGACGGATACACTTGCGTGGTGTCAGAGGCCGGCTCCGAATAGACCAACGATTTCTCGCCGCCAGCCACCCGATACCACCCGTTTGCCCACCACTGAAAGCCCCATACGAGGCCCGTGCTCGCCAGCAGGATCGCCACAGCCCAGGCGTAAAATCCAACCACATTGTGCAGATCGTAGTTTACCCGCTTCCACTTTGCGTTCCATCGTATCGCGAACCGTTGGCGGACCTGCTTCGGTTTACGCGGCCACCAAAGCACAAGCCCCGATATCAGCATCACGACAAAGACCAGGGTAGCACTGGCTACGACGGGCTGACCGATCCCTGGCGGAAGCCAGAGATAAAAATGACCATCGAGGACAATCGCGAAAAAGTCGCGTGCCATATCCTTTACAGCAAGTACGTCCCCGGTGTAGGGATTGACATAGACCAGGTAGTAGTATTCCGGATCCGTATTATAAAAGATCACCTGCGCGGCACGGTCCGGTCCCAGGTATTGAACGGCGTGGACATGCCGGTCTGGAAGCTCCTTTTCTGCGACGGCTTTGAGTACGGAAGGCGGAAGGAACGGACCAATTTGCCGCTCAACAAACCGGAAGGGCTGAGTCCAGTCCTGTATCTCCTTCTGAAACGCATACAGGCACCCGGTCACCGCCACGACAAACACCACCGGCCCGGATGCAAGTCCGAGCCACAGGTGAATCTTTGCTACCGCCTTCCGTATCGTCATGCCAACGTCAGAATTTGTAGGCGAGGCTCACGACTGCATTTCTCGGCTTTTGCGGATTGATTGTCGAGTAGCCGGTATAGTATTGCTTGTCCGTGAGGTTGTTCACGTTGATCGCCGCCCGGAACCTTGTTGCGTTGTAGAACAAGGTGGCGTTAAAGACGGTGTAAGAAGGAAGCGTAAACGTACCGGTTATCTGGCTGTCGAGAATGTTAAGTTCGCTCACGTAATTCGCGCCGACCCCAAATCCCACGCCGCGTAACGGGCCGATTCCAAAGGAATACGTAGCCCATGCGTTAAGCAAATCGCCGGGACCCGAGTAGATGGGCCGGCGTCCGGTCTCCAGCCAGATGTTGCCTTCATCGCCTTCGACCACCTCGCTTTCATTGTGACTATATCCAAGGATGAGGCTCAGTCCGTCAACGGGCCGTGCGTGAATGTCAACTTCGAAACCCTTGCTGACCACTTCGCCGCCCTGCAGGCTGTTGTTCACGTTTTCAGGGTCGCCCGTTACCAGGTTCGATACGTTGATGTCGTAGTAACTCAGGGTTGCATTCAGGCGTTCGGAGAACAGATTCGTCTTGATTCCCACCTCTACCTGGTTGGCATGTTCGGGTTCAAAGGTTTTGATCCGGGGATTCTGGCCGTCCGGATCCGCAACGGTTTGTGGGCCAACGTTCTTGAAGCCATTCATGTAATTCACAAAAAGAGAGAGACGGTCAGGCAGGATCTGGTACAGCAAACCAAACTTCGGTGATAAGGCAGTCTGATCGTAGTCGTCATCTTCCGTCGTAATGTCGCCGTCCGTGTCGAAATAGTCGAAGCGCAAGCTGGCCATAACCAACAAGGAGGGGGTGAGGTTTAGTATGTCTGACACGTATGCACCGTACGCTGCATCTTTTGAATTGCTCTGGCTCATCCCGGCTGAAGCAAGGAGGTTGTCGATCGACGTGCGCGTAAGATAGTTGGGCTCTACTTCGACGCCCGTGTAGGGGTTGACGTAATTGACCTCACCCTGCGGAGTGACGTTATGCACCCAGGCGTAGCCGGTGCTGTTGTCAATGATGTTGCGGTTGAAGTAGTCAAGCCCGGCCACGATACGGTTTCTCATACCGCCAAGCATGAAATCGCCGATGAAATTTTGCTGAATGTGCGACGTGACGATCTGTCCCTGTTGATCGCTTATCCACAGGCTGAATTCGCCCAGGCCGTTCTCATTATCATAGAGGTAGGAATAGTAGCCGTCTGCTTTTGCGAGTCCTCTTGAGAGCACCGTTTGAGAGGTCCAGGTGTCAGAGAGTTTATAATTAACCTGTCCCTGAAGGTAGTACCGCGGGTTCTTCAGAGAGAGGTCGTTGCTGGTGAGCGAGAGTTTCGGATTGTAGTTCAACTCCTCCAGGTTGGAAAACTGCAAGGGCGTACTTCTTCCCAGGAATAGCATGGTCGGATTGGTTCGTTCTTCCTGCATGAATTCCGTGACGAAAAGAAAAGAAAGGCGGTCGCTTGCCTTGTAGGCAAGTGTAGGTGCGATAAAGAGCGAGTTGCGGAAGCCGGCGTCCTGGAAGCTGTTCTCTGTCTGGTAGGCTGCGTTGACACGAAGAAGCAGGTTCTCATCTTTCAAAGGCGTGTTGATATCGGCCGTGACGCGATTCAGACCGAAACTGCCGGCAGTGTAGGCCACCTCGCCGCCGAAGCCGGAATACGGCTTTTTGGTGACGGTGTTGATGAGGCCCCCATAGGAGATGAGACTGCCACCGAACAGCGTGCCGCTGGGGCCTTTGATGACTTCAATCCTTTCGATGTTCGCCGGGTCAAGGCTTCCGCTCGTAAGACCGGCCAGGCCGTTGATCATGGTAGCCTGTGCCTCAAAGCCACGAAGGGCATAATACGACGCGCCATCACCATAAGCACGGCCTGTAGACTCCCAAAGCTTGTGGATGCCTGGGACGTTCTTCAGGGCGTCGTCAAAGTTGGTAATGGCCTGTTCTTTCAGGAGGTCGGCCGAGACCGTATTGTAGGCCTGCGGATTTTCCAGGTTTTTCAGCGGCGCCTTGGCGACATAGGCGCTTTCAATGTTTGTCCTGCCGCCCGAGATAACGACTTCCTGAAGCCGCTCTGCGCTTTCTGCCAGTATGAATTCGACGGTAACGGTCTCCCCAGCGTTTACCTCAACCGGGCGGCGTTGTGTTTCCAGCCCCACGTAGGAGGCGATGACCACGTAATGGCCGGGTGTCAGATTTCGGATCTCGAAATGGCCCCGGCGGTCCGCGACGGTGCCTTTCGACGTACCCTCGATGCTGATGTTGACGTATTCTGCCGGGTTGCCGTCGGAGGTTCGGACGTGGCCGACCACCGATCCCGTTGTTTGCGCCCAGGCAGTCCCCTGCCAGGCCAGAAGCATAACTATGGCGATTCGTTTCATGTTTAGACTAATTCTAAATAACGCGCAAGTCTAAACCGACGAATCCATTCCGGCAAGTTTATTTAGACATTTTCTAAATAATTTTACAAGCATTCCGGACAAGGTGTGGATTTGGCGACCGGTCCCTGAGTCTGTCGAAGGGGATCGAAGGATTATCGTCTCTCTGCCATTGGCAATGTGCTTTCCGCCTCGCCCAGCGTGAACGAAACCAACGGTGCGCTGTTGGAAGTGACGATCCAGGTTCGCGTGGCTCCCGCCCGGATCTCGCCGATGGCCTTGGCGTCGGTCCTCACGCAGAAGCCACTGTACTGAGGAGGTACCAGCCGGAAGGTTCCATCACCGTTGCCAAGAGCGCATACGCCAATACCGGCGTCGAAAAATCCCGTAAGGGTCTCTTCCGAAAAAGAATTGCCGACAGCCAGGAAGTCGAGGTTGCCATCGTCGTTCAAATCGGAAACGGATATGCTGTTGATGGGGCTAACTTGTACCTCGTCCGGCAGCGGGTGCAGTGCGAATTCGCCGTTCCCGAGGTTCTCGATAAAGCTCGACTCAAAGCAGTCGGCGCGCATCACGATCATGTTATCCTTTCCCAGGAAGTCGAGCACTTTACTCATTTCCATGTGTCCGTATTGGTCATAGGTGAGCAGCAATTTGCGCAGGCCAGCAACCTGACCGGTCATTGTCTCACGATAATGCACCGGATATTCCTTTCCGTTGATGTATCTTGAAATAAAGGGATCGATCGAACCATTGGCATCGAAATCCTTGGCATAAATGGACACCGGTTCCTTATCGCGGACCTGAAGCACGGAATTCAACCCAAGGTTTCCGGCCAGGTAATCCGTATCTCCGTCGTTGTCAAAGTCGCCCGCCGCGAGGCTGTACCACCACCCCGTCTTCAGTGTTTTTGATTTTGTAAAATGCCCGTTATCATTTTTAAAGATGGTGATGGGCATCCATTCTCCTGCAACGATGAGGTCAGGCCACCCGTCGTTGTCTGTGTCACTAAAAAGTGCGCTGGTCACCATGCCCACAGAGTCCAATCCGTTGCTTGCCGAAAGCGTCACATCTTCGAATTTGCCGTGTCCATCGTTTCGCAGGAGATAACTCCTCGGCGACAACGGGTAAGCAGTTGGCACAACGCGACCCCCGACGAAAACGTCCAGATCGCCATCTTTATCGAAGTCGCCCGCAACCGCGCAACTACCGCTACTTTCAATTTTCGGAAGCGCTCCTTGCTGCAGACTGAACTTACCCTTTCCGTCATTGAGGTATAGTCGATCCTGGTAGTATTCCGAAGTCTTGCCGAACTCGCTGCTTCCACTCACACAGTACAGGTCCAGGTCGCCATCCTTGTCCGCATCGAAAAGCAAAACCCCAACATCTTCAGAGATCTTGCTATCCAGGGAATCAATGCGGTATCCTCCGCCGCTCGTACGGAAGAACAGCTTTGCCCGTTGGTGTGCCGGTCCGCCGATGACAAAATCATCCAGGCCGTCGCCGTTCATGTCGCCCACGGCAAGGCACGGTCCCAGATTGGAAAACTTATGCGGAAGCGTAGGCTGTCCGTGCTTGTAGTCGACAAAGTCTTTTTCATGTTGTATGATTCCCGGTGTCGGCGTGTTCATGGTGAACAATGGCTTCGGGCTTTCTGCAGGCCGATACTTGTCCCTTGCATTCCTGAAATCGACATTGATCACCTGATTTACATTCGTTCTGCCGATCACTTCTTTGGTGGCGCCGGGCCATACGATGACGACGGAGTCCACCTCGGTTGCGCCGCCGAGCCCAAAGTGCATGATTGGCTCGACACTGGACAGGTAGCCGCGCTGCACGTAGTGTTCCCCGTAGTACGTCTGTGCGTTGGCATATACCCACACCTTGCAGCCTATGCCATGGGGATTTCCTGCGGGTCCGGTGAATTGTACGCGAAGGAAATTGGCTCCCTTATCGGGGCTCGGGTTGGTCGTGTTCTCATAGACACGCGAAGTTTGATTGAGGTTGTTGGTGATCAGGTCGAGGTCGCCGTCGTTGTCCAGGTCGGCATATGTCGCACCGTTGGCATACGACGGGGTTCCTAGGCCCCATTCAGCCGCGACATTTTCGAAATGAAAGTTCCCTTTGTTGTGAAAGAGGAAGTCGGGTTTGAACACCCCGTCCAGATCGCGAATGGCCTTGATGGCGCTCTTCTGTTTCTGTTCGTCCGTCCCGAACATAGATGACTCTGTACTGTATGAGACGAAATCCATGTTCGTGACATCCTTGGGATAGCCATTCGTGATGAAGATGTCGCGCAGCCCGTCGTTGTCAAAGTCGGCCAACAGCGCCGCCCAGCTCCAGTCTGTGGCATAGATACCGGTTTGGTAGCCGATATCGCTGAACGTGCGGTTGCCGTTATTTCGCTGGAGGACGTTGCGTATGTATTGTGGCTGATAGTTCATGGCGAGGCTTTTCATGAAACGGTCGTAGCCAGTGCCTGAGAACATGGTCTTTTGTCTCAGGTTATCATCCGGCATCATGTCGAGTACGACGAGGTCGTTGTAACCGTCGTTATTCAGGTCGGCGATGTCTGCTCCCATGCCGTTGAATTCCTGGTGGTTCATGAACGCGCCGATTTCGTCGCGGAACGTTCCGTTGCGTTGGTTGATATATAGATGATCAGAGGACAGGAAGTCGTTCGCACAATAGACGTCGGGCCAGCCATCATCGTTGAAGTCGTTTACGGCCACGCCAAGGCCCCATCCTTCCGCGAGGATGCCAGCTTCGGCGGAGACGTCGGTGAATCGGATGGATCCGTCCTCCTGTTTATCGTTTCGGTAGAGCCGGTCAACGCTCTTGCCAGTTCCGTCGGTGTGCTGGCCAATGGGAACATTTCTCGTGTAGTTTTCTATGGCATTCGTGAGGAGGTACAAATCGAGGTCGCCGTCAAGGTCGTAATCGAGAAAAGCTGCCAGCGTGGAGTAGCTTGAGTCGGCTACGCCGAGTTCGGCAGCGCGGTTTTCAAATCGCGGAATTCCGTTTTCATCTGCGCCGAGGTTGATGAAAAATAGGTCCGGAACATGCTTGTCTATGTCGGGATGGATTGTGGCCACATGTACATCCATCCAGCCGTCGTTGTTGATATCGACGACCGACACTCCCGTGCACCAATATTCAGTATGGATTCCGGCTTCTTCCGTTACGTCCTTGAAGGCCAGGTTCCCCTGGTTAAGGTACAGTTGGCTGCTCGTGACATTTCCGGCAAAGAACAAATCGGTGCGTCCATCGTTGTTGAAGTCAGCGGCTCCGACGCCGGCGCCGTTGTAAATGTATTCGAACGTCAGCGCGTTAAGGCTATCGCTTTCTTCAATGGTGTTCGAGAAGTGGATACCTGATTTTTCAGGAGGAACCAGGCGGAACACCGTTGTAGGTTTTTCCCGGCATCCTGCTCCGAACAACAGTAACAACAGTACGGTTGGCACAAGCCGTAGGATATGAAAATTGCGAATGGCCATGACGTTCTGGGTAAATTTTGCAGGTCGTTAAAATAAGTAATCCCGGGCTTTGGGGCCCGGGATTACCTGGATTTCTATTCACCTAGTAACCGGGGTTCTGGTCACTTTGCTCAATAACAGGATTGGCATCCAATTCCGCAATCGGAACGGGCAGCAGTTCATACTTGTTGGGCACGAAGTAAGAGATTGGCTCCGTGTCGAACTTTCCGGCCTTGCGCCAGCGGAGTATGTCCGTATTGCGCTGTTCTTCGCCAGCCAGTTCCACCATCCGCTCGTGCATGATAGCCTTCATGATCTCCTCCTTGGTTCCTGTCGGATATTCCGCGGTCGGATATTCAGGCATGCTCACGCTCGGCCGATTCCTGGTCTTGTTGAGATACTCAATGGCCTTGGCTGGTGTACCCACTTCGTTTTCACATTCGGCCAGCAGCAGATAGATGTCGGCGTAACGAATCATGCGGTAGTTGATACCGATCTGGTCGTAGTAGCCACCCGGATCGAGTTTGTACATAACAGAATACTTCTTCCAGCTGACTTTTTGTTCTACGCCCTTGTACATCGACGTGTTTCCGCGTTGCGCGCCATCGGTAAGTTCAACAGGAGATGACGGATCGCCGAACATGTCGCCTGTAAAATAGAAGTTGTCATGGAGACGCGGGTCACCATCTTCGAATTCGGCAAGCAGTTTGTCGGACGGGATGAGGTTTCTCCATCCTACCGCTGAATATTCCTGCGAACGGATCCACGACTCATTCGGACCGTAGTCATTGCCATCCCCATCCCAGCTGTAGTTACCGTTTGAGGTATAAGCAATTTCCCAGATCGACTCCTTATTGAATTCCGATTCCTCGGTAAAGTTGTCGAAATAGTTATCCATGAGCGGGTTTCCGCCGGATACAGACTCTCCGTAGGAGATTACTGCTTCCAGCAGGGGTTTGGCTTCATTGTACTGCGCATCGAACATGTAGAGCTTCGCGAGCATCGCCTGTGCGGCAATTTTCGTTGCCCTTCCCAGGTCGTTTCCGGTATAGCTGTTAGGCAAGCTGTTTATTGCGTCGGTGAAATCCCGAACGATCAGCGCCTTGACGTCTGCTTTAGGAGAACGCGGCTTGGCACCGTCGAGAGTCGTGGCGAATTCTTCATAGATCGGCGCGTCTCCCCACAGGGTGTACAGCTGATAGTAAGCCCATCCGCGTAGGAACTTGGCTTCGCCGATGTAACGGCTTCTCAGACCTTCGTCCGAAAATTCGGCGTCGGGCGCAAACTGGATGACCGCATTCGCGCGGAGGATCAATCGATAGCACCCCGTCCAATTCTGCAACAGAATGTCGTTGCCGGCATCGTGGGTGCCGATAAGAATCTGGTTGCGGTGTGTTTCAAGGTGTCCTCCACCGGAGGCCATTTCATCGCCACGCAGGTCGTGCAGGAAGAACCATTCGCGACCGCCGAGGCTGTTACTTTGCAGTATCGCATACACGCCGTTCAACGCGCTGGATATTTCGGATGCATTTTTATAATAAGTCCCCGTCGTCTGACGGTTGCGGTTTTCCTTTTCGAGAACGTCCTCACTACAGGAAATCGCGATAAGAAGGCAGACGGCGAGCGAAATGAAGAAAATGTTGTATCTCATTGTCTTAAATCTTTAGGTTCAGAAACCGAGTTGAATACCTCCCATAATCGCTCTGGGCTGCGGGTACTGTCCATAATCGATGCCTTGGATGAGATTGTTGGCCGAACGATAGCCGACTTCCGGGTCATATCCGGTATAGTTCGTCAAGGTCAGCAGATTCTGGAACGAAGCATATATCCGGAGCTTCCGGATCGAGCCACCAGCGAAGGAACTGAGCACGTTCGCCGGGAGTGAATAGCCGATGTTCAGGTTTTTGATCCTCATATACGATCCATCATCTACAAAGCGATCGGAAGTACGTGAGTTCTGATTCGGGTCGCCGTTCACTGCGCGCGGTACATTCGTGTTCGGATTTTCCGGTGTCCATGCATCAAGCACTGCCGTTTCAGCACCGAACAAACGGAGCATACCCTGGGTCAGCACCTTCGTGCCATTGTACACTTCATTGCCTTGTACACCCTGGATGAACAGCGTGATGTCGAAGTTGTGATAGGTTGCTGAAAGATTCAGACCATAGGTGAAATCGGGCAGGAACGATCCCAGGTAGGTGCGGTCGCTCTCATCGATAACCCCGTTGCCATCGATGTCCTTGAACCGGATGTCTCCAGGGGCTGCCTGGCTTTGATACTTCGTTGTGGCATCGCCATCAATGGCATCCGCAGCGTCGATCTCAGCCTGGCTTTGGAACAGACCGTCGACCACCCAGCCATAGAATCCCTGAACGGGCTCGCCTGCTTCGGTCTTGGTGATATTAAATCCGCCGAAGTCGGCGTTTGATCCGGCAAAGATCGTGTTGCCCGGGACGTACAGGTCGGTGACTTTATTGCGTACGATGCCGACGTTCGCGGTAATGTTGAACATCAGGTCGCCCGACCGTTTGTTGAAGCCGGCCTGTAACTCAAACCCTTTGTTCTCCATCTTGCCGACGTTACCCAGGTAGGACACTGAGTAGCCCATCGAGGGCGCCAGCGGCACGCGAAGCAGGAGATCGTCAACCTTGCGTTGGAAGTATTCAGCAGTCAGCGTGAACTTGTTGTCGAACAATCCGACATCCACACCGAAGTTTGTCATCTGCGTCTTTTCCCACGACAGCTCGTTGTTCGGCAGGGAGTTGAAATAGGCACCACCCTGGTTGGAGTTGTTGAAAGGATACGTCGTATTCAGGTTGACGAGCGACTGCCAGTCGAACGGACCCACATTATTCACACCCAACGATCCGTAGCTCGCCCGGATTTTCAAGTCGGTAATTGCCGGAATGGATGCCATGAACGGTTCTTCGCTTACGCGCCATCCTACAGACACACCGGGGAAGTTACCCCACTTGTGACCAGGAGCAAATCCTGAATATCCATCGCGACGGATGGAAGCACTCAACAGGTACTTGCCGGCAAATTCGTAATTGATCCGACCCAGGTACGAGATCAGTGTTGTCTCGTAGGAGTCGTTAAATCCGATCGTCGGGTTTTGTCCAGCCTGCAGCGAGTAGATGGAGTTGGAACTCTGCTGTGCGGAGGCGTTGAGACCCGAGAATTTGGAATCCTGACGCTCTGCAACCGCCGTGATGTTTACGGAGTGCTTGCCGAACGTCTTGTCGAATGTCAGCTGGTTTTGGTACATCGGCGAGAAAACCGTTGTCCGGTTGTCCTGCAGGTTGTGCGTATTTCGTCCACCGAAGCCGTCGTTGTAGATGGGCTGGTCGATGGTATTCCTGTTGTAGGAAAAATCACCACCAAACGTAAACCGGTAGGTGAGGAACGGCAGGATCTCAACGTTGAGATAGGCGGTACCGAACACTCTTGCCGCGTCGGTGATGTTCTTATCCATCAGTTGAATGCGGACAGGGTTTTCAGGGTCCGATCCGTCGTTGTTGTCGGGAGCCCGGAATCCACCTTCCAGGGTAGGGTCGTAGATGGGCATGTAAGGCACCGAGTGTACGACGTGCTGAAGGATCGTTCTTCCACCGCTTTCCTGGAGGTTGTGGTTCCTTGACGATGCGATGGTAAGCGTTTCTCCGAACTTAACTTTGTTGCCAATGTTCATTTCCGAGTTAAGCCGGAAGTTGTAACGCTTGAAGTCCGTGCCGATCATGATACCGTCCTGCACATAGTATCCTCCGGATGCATACAGTGACCCCCTGTCGGTGGACGACGAGAGGGATGCTTGCACCTGGTAGATGGGTGCGGCGCGGAATACGGCGTCCTGCCAATCGGTTTCCGTTTGTGCATAGGTCTGTGTCGTTCCTTCATAGATGGGTTCGTCCATGGCCGAAAAGCGCGGCGGCAGAGTAGATCCGGCGTTGGTCAGGAGTTCCGTGCCATATTGAAGGTATTGTTCGCGGTTGAGGAGATCCAGGGTTTTCCACGCATTCTGAACGCCGTAGTAGGAGTCAACGTCGACGCTGATGCCGCGCTTGCCGGCGGCGCCCTTCTTGGTGGTGATCAGGATCACGCCGTTGGCTGCGCGCGAGCCGTAGATGGCGGCGGCAGCGGCGTCTTTCAGCACTTCAACGGATTCAATGTCGCGCGGGTCAAAGCTGTTAAGTCCCCCGGTAGGAAGACCATCGACCACATACAGCGGGTCGGATGAACCGGTGATGGAACCAATACCGCGGATGCGTACGATCGGGGTTGAACCCGGGCTTCCGTTGTTGGTGACATTCACACCGGCTACACGGCCCTGGAGGGCAGACTGAACACTGGGAACCGCGAGCGCCGTGATCTCTTCAGAATCCACTGACGAAACCGCCCCGGTTACGGAACTCCTCTTCTGGGTACCGTAACCGACAACCACAATTTCGCTCAGTGTGCTGATGTCAGGCGTCATCGCGATGTTGATCGTTGTTTGCGAACCCACCCGCACTTCCTGGGAGAGATATCCGATGAAACTGAATACCAGCACAGCGTCTTCATCGGGCACCGTAATGGTAAACCGTCCGTCAGCATCGGTGCTGACGCCCGTGTTGGTCCCTTTGATGATGATGTTGACGCTGGGCAGCGGTACGTTGTTTTCATCGACTACCTGCCCGGACACAGTGAGATCATCCGCGTAGGGAACTTCCTCAGGCAGCGCGCTGATGCGCTCGAGGTCAGCCTCCGACAGGATGTAGTGATTGCGATCGAACAGCGCCAATACAGGTATGGCCGGTTTTTTCTTGACGACGATCTGGTCGCCGCGGATCTTAAAAACCAGGTCGGCTCTTGCCGACAATTCCCGCAAGGCTTTTTCCATGCTCACGTTGTCGAGATACAACGTGATTTTTTCGGAATCGCTCAGTGCTTTGTGATTATAGAAGAATCGGTACTTGGTTTGCGCTTCCAGCGACTCCAAGACCTCCTTCACCGATGCCGACTCCGCAGATAAGGCAACCATCGCCTGCCCTTCCTCCATTATGGTGTCTCTGGCTTGAAGGTTCAGACTTAATACGACCAGGAGAGCTGCAATCATAGGCCAGTGTGGTTTAATTTTCGATTGTTCAGTCCATGGGAATAGGCAGACTGATAAAGTTTTTTTCATAACTTCAGGAATTGGTTAACAATTTGTTCCATACAGTGTTAATCAACCCTGTAGTAACTATTACTACAGGGCAACCTTGCGGTAACTTTTACTGCAAGGTCTAGCCGGGGCGTGCGCCAACACGTTCCGGCTTCTTTTTGGTCATTGGGATTTCATGGTTTCAGGCATTCAGGTTTAGTGGTTTAGGGTGAATCGCTACAAAAGCTTCCTTTGATATAGACGTCCTTACCCGCGATGGTGTAGCCGATCGTGTCGGACGTACGGAAGAGCTCGAGCACCTCGTCCAGCGACTTGTTGCTGATCTTGGCCGTAAAACGGCAGTCGAGGGCATAGGCATCGTCCGTATGAATAGTCACATTGAACGTTCGTTCAAGGATAGGTATGATCTCGTACAAGGGCTGATCATCGAATACGAGGATACCCCGGCGCCACGACGTGTACGTGTCGGTTTCGACGTTGTTTTCCACGACGAGACCCTTCTCTTCCTTCATGAATATGGCGCGTTGGTTTGCTGCCAGGGTGACATCGTCGTAGTCTGCGTTTCCTTCAATGGAAATCTTACCGTGTACGAGCGTTGTTTCAATTCGTCGGTCTTCTTCATAACCCTTGACGTTGAAGGCCGTACCGAGTACGCGGATCTCAACATCCTGAACGTGGACGATGAAAGGGCGCGACGCATCCGGCGTCACGTCGAAGAAGGCCTCGCCCTGAAGATATACTTCGCGGGTATCGCCATTGATGAAGTCCCGCGCATACTGTATCCTCGAGTCGGCATTCAGCCAAACTTGCGTGCCATCCGCCAACGTGATGCGCGACCGCACCCCCTTCGGCACAACATGCTCCATCAAGGGAGCGGCAGCGTATGTTTCCTTCAGCGAAACGGGCGATTCCGCTTCTGCGGTGACGCCCGGATTGAGTCGCCACCACCCCGCGGTTACGAGGAGAACGAGTGAAACGGCGGCGGCATAGGCATAACCGTAGGTGCGCCGGGTCCGCGCGCGAACGATCTCATGCACCGTGGCTGCGGATACCGGGATGTCGATCCGATCCGTTATCTGCTGCTGAAGGTGGGCGATGGTCTCGTCGGGCAACGCCGGCGGTTCCTCAGTGAACATCCTGAGGAACCGGATGGCCTCATCGATTTCATCCCGCTTCCCGGGATGCGCCTCCAGGAAATCCGTCCAGAACGCATCCAGATCGCTATCAGGCTCTTTTACCCAGCGAACAAAGTCATCGTCGATGATAAAGTCCTCAACAGAGTAGAGTGTATAGTCTTTCATTGTGTGGGGATACGCCCTACTATTAAAAAGCAGGTTGGCCCAAATGTTTAGCGAAATTTTTCTGGTTTTTTCAAAGCACGCTCCTGAGCGCGCGTACGGCCTGCGATACGAGCGTATGTACTGACGCTTCGGTGAGGCCCATGACCGCGGCAATGGAGGGGATGTCGAGCCCGTGAAAGAATTTCAGGTGGATGGATTCGCGCTGGCGGCGGGTGAGGTCTTCAACAGCCTTTCTTAGTCGGGCCCGCGTGAATTGTTCCGTTTCCTGAGCCACGAGGAGGTGTTCCGCGCTGAAGTCGATGGTTTCGTCGAGGTATCCCGCCATCTGGGAAGCGGCTTCGACGCGTTTTGCGCCGTGTAGAGCCCGGGTTATCCGCCGGCGCAGTCCTTTCAAAAGGTAATACCGGATGCAGTCGGTCGAACTGATGCTCTGACGACGGTTCCAGAGTTCAACGAAGAGGTCCTGGATGCAGTCGAGCACCGTTTCCCTGTCCTTTGTGAACTTCGATCCGTAGGTAAAAAGGGCGGATACGTGGGTTCGAAAGATCTCGTCAAGCGCTTCCCTGCTGCCGGAACGGAAGGCGTCCCACACGAGGCGGTCGCGTTCGGACATGCTGGCGCCCGGTCTGAGGAAGACGCGGTCGTCGGCAAGCACAGTTTCCGAATGGTGGGCGTGCGGTTCCATGGGGTTGTTTGAGCGGGTAGTGAAATTTAGCTCGGTATTTCGGGTCCTCCAAACGTTTGCGCGAAAAATTGTTATTTGTACACTTAATGAAAAAAGGTCCTAAAGCGCTGTGTGCGGTCACAAAGTTGTCTGAAG
>DASVCT010000026.1:0-13810 GCA_036381475.1 Cyclobacteriaceae bacterium | reverse complement strand
GTGCTTCCAACCAATTCTTCCCAACCCCTGCCTCAACTTCCATAGGCACCTCCAATGAGACGGCTGTTTTCATCAGGTGTACGACGCGTTCTTTCATGATGTCGACCTTCAGTCCTATCGATCTTCTGTTCTACGGTCTCGCCGCCTACGAAGGCTATCGGTTTTCGTTCCGACAGATATCTGAAGCGGAAATCCTGGCAAATGCGGGAAGGTGAGGGGGAAAATAGGGGAATAAGGGAAATAGGGAAATAGGGAAATAAGGATATAAGGATATAAGGATATAAGGGGTATAGGGTATATAGGGGTATAGGGTGTACAGGGGGTCCGCGGAATTGAGGTTGGGGTTCACCGCGCGTTGGCTCCCTTTAGGGATGCAAGGGCTGCGCGAGGGCGAACTCATATACGGCACTATGTTACTAGGTTAATGACCCGTACTCATCAGGGATAAGGAAATAAGGAAATAAGGGAATAAGGAAATAAGGGGTATAGGGTATATAGGGTATATAGGGGTATAGGGGGTCCACGGAATTGGGTTTGGGGATTACGACCGATTACCGATTATTAGTGGCCCACTGCCTACTGCCTACTGTCAGTGTGCTTCCAACCAATTCTTCCCAACCCCTGCCTCAACTTCCATAGGCACCTCCAATGAGACGGCTGTTTTCATCAGGTGTACGACGCGTTCTTTCATGATGTCGACTTCATCTTTGTGAACATCGAACACGAGTTCGTCGTGAACCTGCATGATCATTCGCGAGCGGAGACGTTCTTTTTCCATCCACGACTGGATGTTGATCATCGCGATCTTGATGATGTCGGCTGCGCTTCCCTGAATGGGCGCGTTGATGGCATTGCGTTCTGCGAACCCCCGGGTGGTAATGTTGCGTGAATTGATATCACGCAAATAGCGCCTCCTCCCGAGTATGGTTTCGACGTAATGAAGTTCGCGGGCCTTGTTGATGGTGTCATCCATATACCTTTTGATGGCAGGGAATTCTGCGAAGTAAGCCTGGATGATCTCGGCCGCTTCACCACGCGAGATGCCCAGGTTCTGTGCCAATCCGAAAGCGGTGCTGCCGTAAAGGATGCCGAAGTTGACCTCCTTTGCCTTGCGCCTCATGTTCGGGTCGACCTTGTCGACCGGAACCTTGAAGACGCGCGCCGCCGTGGTCGTGTGAATATCGCGCCCGGTACGAAAGGCTTCTATCATCGTTGCATCATGAGCGAAGGCGGCAGCGATGCGCAATTCGATCTGAGAATAGTCGGCCGACATGAACAGGAAGTCTTCTCCGCGTGCGACGAATGCCTTTCGGATGGCTCTGCCTTTTTCCGTTCGTATCGGGATGTTCTGCAGGTTGGGATTGTTGGAACTCAGCCTTCCGGTTACGGCCCACGCCTGACGGTAGTCGGTATGAATTCGTCCGTCGCGGCGGCTGATCATCCTCGGTAACGCGTCGACATATGTGGAGCGCAGCTTCTCATACTCGCGGTAGTCGAGGATCTTCCTGGCGATCTCATGCTGATTGGCCAGACCGAGCAAAACATCTTCTCCCGTTGCGTACTGACCGGTCTTCGTTTTCTTTGGCTTTTCCAGCAACTTCATTTTGTCGAAAAGGATCTCGCCCAACTGCTTTGGTGATCCGATGTTGAACTGTTCACCTGCCAGGGCAAAAATCTCCGACTGTACGCGTTCGCTTTCAACGCGGAGGTCTTCCGACATGGTTTGCAGTGTCGCCACATCCACCGTTACCCCTTCGTATTCCATGGAGGCGAGAACGCGTGCCAGCGGCATCTCGACATCGGCCATGAGCTTCGTGTGTCCGCGCTGTTCCAGCTCTGCCTCGAGTTTTGATTTGAGCTGCAAGGCCTGGTCGACGCGTTCGCAGGCAGCGTCACCGGGTGAACTCCCTCCATCCTGAGTGAGCGTGTAGCCAAGGTACTGGTTGCAAAGTATATCCAGATCGTGCGACGCCTCAGGTTCAATCAGGTAATGTGCGAGCATCGTGTCGAACATTTTTCCGTGCATGTCGCTGTTGGAAATCTTCAGCGACAGAATCGAAGCCTTAAGGTTGTGGCCGGTGCGTGTCAACGCATTGTTGTTCAACACGTCGTTGAATTCACGCAGTAGTGCGTCCTGGGTGTATTCGGGGGTCACCGGCACATAGTAAGCTTCGCCCGGAGCGGTGGCCAGGGCGATGCCCGCGACTTTTAACTCATCGTCCTTCCCTTCAGTTACCACCTCGATTCCTGCCGCTGCGAGTTTCAATACCCGCTCGATCAGGTTTGCCCGTTCCAGCGGATCGGTGACGATGTTATAGCGAACCGCTGCGGGGTCAAACCGTCTGGTTTCGATTGTCTCTTCCGGCTCCGGTTCAGGAGGACCAAACATCGATAGTTGCGCTGCGCGAGCTGGCTTAGGCGCTGCCGCAACGCCCTCGTTAAATACGCGGGCGTAGAACATCTTAAACTCGAGGTCATCGAAGATGGGCTTCAAAATCTCTGCGCTTGGGCCCCGATAGGCTAATGACTCCAGGTCGATGTCAATGGGCACGTCGGTGATAATCGTCGCAAGCCTTTTCGAGAGCACGGCCTGGCCTGCGTATGTTTCAACCAATTCCTTTTGTTTGCCCTTCAATTCGGAAGCATGCGCAATAATGCCTTCTACAGTGCCGTACTTCTTGAGCAATGCGGAAGCGGTCTTCGGACCGATGCCCGGGATGCCGGGTATGTTGTCGCTGGAGTCACCTTGCAGCCCGAGCATGTCGGTGACTTGCGAGACCTGATCAATACCCCACTTTTCGCACACTTCGGTCGGACCCATGATGTCGACGATGTTTCCCATGTACGCTGGCTTATACAGGAGAACGTTGTCGGTTACGAGCTGGCCGAAATCTTTGTCGGGCGTCATCATGTAAACACGGAACCCCTCCTGCTCGGCACGGCGGGCCAGGGTGCCGATAATATCATCTGCCTCGAAGCCATCCATCTCGAGGATGGGGATGTTGAAACCTTTTATGATCTCTTTAACCTTTGGCGTTCCGTAGCGAACGTCTTCGGGGGCCTCCTGCCGGGTGGCTTTGTATTCTTCATAAAGTTCATCGCGGAAGGTTGCTGCAGGCGTATCAAAGGCAACGGCAATGTGGGTGGGCTTTTGCTTCTGAAGGACTTCAAGGAGCGTGTTGGTAAATCCGAAAGGCACAGAAGTATTGTGGCCTTTCGAGTTGATGCGCGGGCTCTTGGTAAAAGCAAAGTGCGCGCGGTATATGAGGGCGTACGCGTCCAGGAGAAACAGCGTCTTTTGTGATTCCATGCCCGCAACTTAGCAATACATCGCGGTAAGCCAAAAAGGCGAATGTGCGGCCGGGCACGAAAAAAAGAGGGTGGGCCATGAGGCCACACCCCCCGGGATCTGGATGGTTCAGTTGGCTTGTCTGGTTGCAACACACGAATGCTCCAGGATGGAACCGTCGTCGACCTCTATGGTGTAGTCGAACGACAGCGAATCGCCCACAAAGGATCCGCTTCCGGAGATGGTGATGCTCATGGTCTTTTCAGAGAACGTCTGCGCCGGAATGCCGAACTTGTCGCCCGACACGATCGCCTTGATCGGCACGTACATGATGTCTCCGAAGTTGTTGATCTCCACATGAGGACCACCTTCTGATGACCTCTCGATAGTAATAGTGTAATGTTCAACTTCTCCCCATTCTGCGGTGTCTTCCACCGAATAGGCACCCACCGCCTTTTCGGCGCTGGCGGCAAACTTGTCTTCATCATCGCTGCAAGCTGTCATGAAAATGGTTGCAGCAAGTGCGAGTGCGGTGAATCCGCTGGGCAAAAGGTTCACTCTGATCCAGGTTGTTAATACGGACATTGTCATAGTTTGATTGGTAATGATTTTTTCTGGTCGCTGTCGCCGTCACATTTACGCGGCGTTCGAGCACGGTGCATTGTTACGGACGCTCCCCGACTGGGGTTTTTGGCGAATTCGGGGCTGTCTGAAAAATCGCCCGGCTTTAAAGGTTCGTGTTACAGCGGTGCTAAGAATTGTTACAGGGGTCCAAATTTCTTCAGGGACGAGTCGCTTCAGGGAAGTAAGTGGTAATCGGTAAAATCGGTAATCGGTTTCCGTGGACCCCCTATACCCCGCCATGATTTGTGACTAGTGATTTGTGATTTTTGATCTGCGATCTATACGCCCACAGAACACATTTCTCGATCAGCCACGACGCGTTCGACTCCAGGATACAGACTCCAATCATGGGCATCAAATCGAAAATCGTAAATAACTGATCAACTCCCCAATACCCTTATATCCGTATTTCCTTATTCCCTTATTTCTTATTCCCTTACCCTAATGATTACAGGTCATTAACCTAGTGCCGTGTATGAGTCGCCCTCGCGCAGCCATTGCATCCCTAAAGGGAGCCAACGCGCGGTGAACCCAACCTCAATTCCATGGACCCCCCATACACCCTATACCCTATACCCCTATACCCCTATATCCCTATATACCTTATACCCTTATACCCTTATACCCTTATACCCTTATGTCCTTATATCCGTATCTTCACCTTGATATACCTTCCTAGCCTTATGAAATCCATCATTCCCACAGCCAGCCTGGTTTTGCTGTTGGCCGTCAGTGGTGCCGCCCAGGATGTTCGCTACCCTACGGCACCGATGGAGTCTTACTATGATCTCAACTTCACAGACGCGGAACGCGATTCCATGCAGTCGCAACTTGACGAGATGCAGCAGGAGATCCGCGCCATCCATAGTTACTCGCTTGACAACAGTGTGAGTCCTGCGCTCAGGTTTAACCCATACCCTCCTGGTTTTTCCGCGGACAGCATTCAGGAGGCTGTTGTCTGGGGCCTGCCCCCCAACGTGCCCCTGCCAAAAGACCGAAATGAATTGGCCTTTATGCCGGTGTACCAGCTTGCAGAACTCATTCGTACACGCAAGATCACTTCGACAGAACTGACCAGACTTTACCTTGACCGGCTGGAAAAGTATGGCGACACATTGCAATGCGTCATTTCGATCCTGAAGGAACGCGCCCTCCAGCGGGCACAGCAGGCTGACGCGGAAATTGCGGCCGGCAAATATCGCGGGCCGTTGCACGGCATTCCCTATGGTGTGAAGGACTTGCTGGCAGTCAAGGGAACGAAGACGACATGGGGAGCTATGCCTTATAAGGACCAGTATATCGACAAGACCGCAACGGTGGTGGAAAAGCTCGACCAGGCTGGTGCCGTTTTGATTGCCAAGCTTACTATGGGGGCACTGGCGATGGGCGACGTGTGGTATGGAGGCAAGACGCGTAATCCATGGAACCTGAAACAGGGCTCGAGTGGATCGTCGGCCGGATCAGCTGCCGCTACTGCAGCCGGGCTGGTCGCATTCGCGATCGGCACGGAGACCTGGGGGTCAATCATATCGCCGTCTACGCGATGCGGTGCTACAGGGCTTCGACCCACGTATGGCCTGGTAAGCCGTCACGGCGCGATGGCGCTGAGTTGGAGCATGGACAAGATCGGACCGATATGCCGTTCGGCGCTGGATTGCGCGCTGGTATTCGATGCGATTCGTGGCCCGGACGGAAAGGACGGCACCGTCACCGCAGCACCCTTCAATTACAATGCCCGAAAGCCGGTTAGCGAATTAAAGGTAGGGTATGTGAAAAGCTACTTCGATGCCGACAGCATAAATCGCGAAGAGAACAAGGCGATTCTCCAGGTGATCCGGAAACTCGGCATTGAACCGGTGGAAGTAAAGCTGCCCGACAAATTGCCCGTTTCTGCCCTGAGTACGATCCTTGTTGCCGAGGCTGCGGCTGCGTTTGACGAACTCACGCGAACGGATCGCGACAGCCTCTTGGTGCGTCAGGATAAGAATGCCTGGCCAAATAATTTTCGATCCGCCCGTTTTATTCCTGCCGTCGAGTACATCAACGCGCTGCGCATACGGGAGATCCTCGTTCGGGAATACAATGAGGCGACGAAGGAATTTGACGTTATCATTACGCCTTCCTTTGCCGGCGACCAGTTGCTCATGACCAACCTGACCGGTCATCCCTGCCTGGTACTGCCCCATGGATTCGATGAGAAGGGAAGTCCGGTCAGCATCAGCCTGCTTGGAAGATTGCAGGGCGAAGCCGCCCTTATCACCCTGGGGCGCGCCATCCAGGAGGCGACACCCTGGGAGGATAAACACCCACCGTTATTCAGGTAATTGACGTTTCGGTTAATTTGCTGGCTTGGTAATTGTAACAAAGTCAAGTATTACAGGGTCTTGATGAACAGTACGCCAAAGTCATGAGCAGACGCGTTCCTATGTATTCTAAGTATTCAGGTTTTTCGGGCATCGGGGTGATGTTTTTTGCGATTGTCGTCGTCTTTTTTAGTGCCGTTTCCTGCGGTCCAAAAGAAGACATTCAATTCCGGCAAATCCGCGATGTTGTTGTCGACGGTAGTGGGAAACCCATGTTAAAGGCAAAGGCGGTGTTTTACAATCCCAATGACCTGCGCATGAAACTTCGGAGTCTGGCGGTGGATATATTCGTAGATGGCAAGAAGGCTGCAAAGATCGACCAGGATCTGAAAATGGAAATCCCAGCCCGTTCCGAATTTATCGTCCCCCTGGAGGTGACGCTGGCAGCGGAGGATCTCAGCCTCCTCGACACGGTGCTGGGCATGCTGGGCGGCCGCAAAATGGAAGTCCACTACAAGGGAGCGCTCCGGCTCAACTACAGAGGCATGCCCCTTCGGGTGCCGGTAGACTACAAAGACGAAGTCAGGATAAGGCTGTAGGCATGGTTTACATCGCCATGCCCAGGACACCGGTCAAAATACCGGTGGCAATTGCTACGGCGATGCCGATGATGAGTAAGAGAATTCTGCGAATCGTGAGAGATGCCATATCGGCTTTATAGACACACAACCCCGTCTATTGGTTGTCCCACCTTCGAAAAAAATTTTCCGCATCATACCTATCAATGCCGATTGCTCCTTTGTAACCGTGTACGGTTGTGCTCGATGCCAAGAGCCTTTGAAACGGCGCTACGTATACAAACCGCATTTCAAACGAATGCACTCTGACCGGTTATCGCCCTGCCGACGATCAGCGTGTTGATCTCCTTCGTCCCTTCATACGAGTAAATGGCTTCCGCATCGGCGACAAAGCGTGCAATGTCGTGTTCAATCAAAATGCCGTTGCCTCCAAAGAGCTCCCGGGCATGGCTCACGATGTCTCGGGTTCGCAGCGTGCAGAACACTTTCGCAAGCGACGCATGTTCATCGGTTAGTTTGCCCTGGTCCTGTAACTGCGACAGCCTGAAGACCATGGTCTGCATGGCGGTAAGATTACTAAGCATTTCTACCAGTAGGTCCTGTACCATCTGAAAACCACCGATCGGCCGCCCGAACTGGTGACGTTCATGGGTATAACGGAGGGCACTTTCATACGCGCCACGCGCACAGCCTACGGCTTGCCAGGCAACACCGGCCCTTGTCATCCGCAGTACTTTCGCGGTGTCCCTGAATCCATTCGCCTCTTGCAGACGGTGACTTTCCGGCACTTCGCAGTCGGTAAGCGTGATCAGCGCATTTTGCACGATGCGCAGAGCCATTTTCCCTTTGATCTTTTCTGCGCGGAATCCGGGGAAATTTTTTTCTACAATGAAGCCCTTCACGTTTCCGTCGTCAACATCGCGCGCCCAGATGATGGTAAGATCGGAGAACGTTGCGTTGCCGATCCATTTCTTTTGCCCGTTGAGAATCCACTTGTCGCCATGCCGTTTGCAGGTTGTTGTGAGGCCACCAGCCACTGCTGACCCGACTTCAGGCTCCGTCAATCCGAAGGCGCCGATGATATCCATTTTCTGCATGGGTGGTAGCCACTGACGCTTCTGCTCTTCCGATCCACAGTAATAGATGGATCCCATGGCGAGGCCGCTCTGAACGCCGAAGAAGGTGGAGATAGACGCATCCACCCGCGCCATCTCCATCGCGAGGAAACCTTCCAGCAAAGACGATTTTCCCGGACATCCGTACCCATTATAGGTGAGGCCGCATACACCCAGCTTCGCCATCTCCGGAATGATCTGATGTGGGAACTCGTCCTTTAGCCAATACTCATTTACGATGGGCCGGATCGAGGTATTCATAAACTCACGGATGCGCAACTGGATGGCGCGTTCTTCCGGTGTGAGCAAATGACTCAGGTCGTAAAAGTCGCCATCAATCTCCGGAACCTTGTGATCGCGGGAACCACCCGACATCATTTTCATCAGCTTTTGAAGGTCGTCCTCCTTCATACGACTTACGACGCCTACCATTTTTTTGAGATCAACCTTTTGAGAAAGGCGTGCAATTTCATCCAGGTCAACTTCCTTCAGGAGGGTGACCGTCGACTTCAGTTTCTTGAAAAATGACATGGGCGGGATTGTTGATTATCGATATAAGTTGATCATCAAAATGTTGCGGATCAATCGCCATACGAAATATTTCACGCACAAGGTTTTCCGGTTAAGTTGATTCATTAATTTACGAGTGCCTTAAAACATTATGACCTATGCGATCCTATCTATCTTACTTCCTGTTTCTCGCAATTCTGGCGCTGGCAGTGTCGTGCAAACCGTCACCTGAGGAACGCAAGGCAGCCCTTCAAGGGACAGCCGATGCCTACCTGACGGCGTATAACGACGAGTATCAGCGCCTGTACACCGAAGCCGCAGAGGCGGAATGGGTGCTCAATACCCATATCGTGGAAGGCGACACCGCGACGCAACGCGCCTATGAGCGCACCCGGAAGGCGTACACGGACTTCCGTGGCAGCCAAGCCAATATCGACTCGGCCCGAAAATATCTGGATATGCGGGATCAACTCACTCCCCTGCAGGCAAAGCAATTTGATGCGATCCTTTTCGCAGCAGGGGCCAATCCTGCCACGGCAGCCGACGCCGTAAAGGAACTCATCCAGGTACAGGGGGATCAGACGAAAATCCTTTATGGCTTCGACTTCCGCATCGACAACAGGTCCGTCACCAAAAACGACATCAACAACATTCTCACATCCGATGCAGCCCTTGCGCGGAAGGCTAAAGCCTGGATCGCCAGCAAAGAGGTGGGCCGCGAACTTAAACCCGGGTTGGTGAAACTTCGCGACCTGCGGAACGAGTCAGTGCAAGGCCTGGGTTTCCCCGACTTTTTCACGTACCAGGTTTCGGAATACGGGATGACCAGCGATGAGATGCTTGACATGACGGAAGGATTTATTCGCGATGTCTGGCCGCTCTATCGCGAATTGCACACGTGGGCACGATATGAGCTCGCCAAACGATACAAGCAACCCGTTCCTGAATACCTGCCCGCGGAATGGCTGCCCAATCAGTGGGGACAGGACTGGGCCGCCATGGTAAAGGTCGAGGGGCTCAACCTTGATGCTGCCCTGGAAAAGAAATCAGCGGAATGGATTGTCCAAACAGGCGAGGAGTTTTATAAGTCACTCGGATTTCCCGCATTGCCTCAATCCTTCTACGAAAAATCCAGCCTCTATCCGCTACCGCCCGATGCGGGATACAAAAAGAACAACCACGCCTCTGCGTGGCATATGAACCTCAAAGAGGACGTGCGATCACTGATGAGTGTTGAGCCGAACGCCGAGTGGTGGGAAACAACCCTGCATGAACTTGGTCATATTTACTATTTCATGTCGTATACTCGGCCTGAGATACCCTATGTGCTTCGCGAAGGAGCAAACCGCGCTTTCCATGAGGCCATTGGCAGTCAGATCGGACTCGCCTCTCTGCAGAAGCCGCTTCTTCAGTCGCAAGGCCTCGTTCCTCCCAATGCCGCTACGGACGATACGCTGAAGCTACTGGCCGATGCGCTGAACCATGTGGTACTCATTCCCTGGGCAGCCGGCGTGATGACGCAGTTTGAGCACAAGCTCTACGCGCAAAATCTTCCGGTCGACAAATTCAATGAAACCTGGTGGGCTCTCGTAAAACAATACCAGGGCATTGTCCCACCTCCGGGACGCGGCGAAGAATATTGCGACGCATGTACTAAGACGCACATCATCGACGACCCTGCCCAGTACTACGATTACGCCATGGCCGAGATCCTGTTGTTCCAGTTTCACGATCACATCGCCCGAAACATCCTCAAGCAGGACGTGCATGCAACGAACTATTGGGGAAGCAAAGAAACGGGCGCTTTCCTGAAGCGCCTGATGGAAACCGGTGCTACGGTCGACTGGCGGGAACACCTACAGGAAAATCTCGGCACCGAGGTGAGCGCCCGACCTCTGCTGGATTATTTTTCGCCGTTAATGGATTGGCTGATAAAACAAAACCAGGGGCGGACGTATACACTGCCGGAAACGCCCTAGCGGCGACTTCAGGGTGTAAGTGACAGCACTTTGTCGATTGTGTTCGACGACACGAAGTGATAGTTCGGCCTCGCGGCGCGGTATACTTTCTCGGCGAACGCCCGACCCTCCGGAGTTTTCGCCAGTTCGGTGTAAAGCGGCGTCAGAAACTTGCGACGTCCTGTGTTCACGAGGAATCGTCGGAGCGGTTCCCGGATAGGAGGATAGTCGTTTCGCACCGCGATCAGGCTCCACGCGCTGAAGATCTCGGCGTTTCCTGAATCGGTGAAATGGCCAAGGTGGTCGAGATTGCTTAGCTGCTCCTGCGAAAGCGTGTCGGGGAGCACGTTAAGGAAATGCAGCCATTCCTGCGTCACCCATTTTGTTGTCAGCGGGGCAATGTCTTCGCCCTGAAGCTGGCTGCGGGCAGCCGCTTCGACCTTGACAAAGCGGTCCGATGTGGGTGGGGTGAAGTCGGCAGGCAGCCAGCGTGAATAGATCCACGAGGTGAAGAGGGCATCGTCGGGTTGTATCTCGAAGTGTTCGCGATAATAAGTCTTGAACACGTCGATGAATGTCTCGGTGTCCATCACGGAAAACGCGTGCGCGGCGAAGTAATCTTTCAGGAACGTATCGAATTTTTCACGACCGTATTTTTCTTCCAGCGTGCGAAGAAAAAAGTATCCCTTGTTGTAGGCCACATCTGTCGCGGCGTCATCAGGGTTTCTGCCTTTAAGATCGAGTTTGAGTCGGGTATCGTCGGGATGCGGGCCAGCCGAGATGTCGCGCATGTCAGTTTCGAGATCGTGGAGGTTGAGGACAGCGAGCATGTCCGCGTAATCGCGACCGTATAGCTTCTCCATGATCCGGGTTTCGAAGTAGACCGTAAACCCTTCATTAAGCCAGAAGTCGTTCCAGGTCTTGTTGGTGACCAGGTTGCCGGACCAGCTATGCGCCAGCTCGTGAGCAATGACGGACGTCAGGGAGCGGTCGCCGGCCAGGAGCGTAGGCGTTACGAACGTAAGCCTCGGGTTCTCCATCCCGCCGAAAGGGAAACTGGGAGGGAGCACCATAACGTCGTAGCGTTCCCAGAGATAAGGTCCGTAGAGTTCTTCTGCGGTGGCAATCATCTTTTCAAGGTCGGCGAATTCCCACGCTGCGGCTTCCAACGTGGCGGGTTCGGCATAGACCCCGCTGCGTGCGCTGATGGGATGGAATGCGATATCACCTACCGTGAGGGCGAGCAGGTAGGACGGTATCGGCTGTTTCATTTCGAATGTATAGGTGCCGGAATCGTTTTTCTGAACCGGGTTGGAGGCGCTCATCAGCGCCAGGAGTTCGGGGGGAACCGTGACTTTGGCGGAATAGGTGAAGCGGACGCCGGGAGAGTCCTGGCATGGGATCCACGTTCTCGCCAGGATAGCCTGGGATTGGGTAAAGAGAAATGGATGCTGCCGGCCTGCCGTCTGTTCCGGGGTCAGCCATTGCAGCGCTTCGGAGCCGGGTGTAGTTTCATATTTGATGGTGATTTTTTTGGTATTGGGTTCCAGGCGGATGTGCAGCGCCTGGCCGAGGATCGGGTCATCGCCTTCCAGCGAGAATACCGCGGGCTGACGGTTATCAAGCAGGATGCTGTTGATTTTGAGCGATTTGACGTCGAGGACAATTTCGTTCGCCCCGCCGACCAGGCGGTCAACAGTCCAGATTGCGATAGCGGAGATGCGTTTCGCCGCAAAGTCGACGGTTGCTTGCCAGTCCAGGTGGGTGACGGCGCACCGGCCGGAGTTGGCGTAGGAATGGGGATCTGGCGCTATTGGGGTTTTATCACTCATTTCCTGCCCGCAGGCGACCGCGAAAAAAATAAAAAATACAGGCCATTTCTTCATGTTTGGATAATTATTCCGACGGGTGCTGAAAATAATCAAACCGATTGATTAATTTGTTAACTGCAATAATCCCGAAAAATTGATTTTATGAGCGCAGGGCGTACTCTTAGGTGGATATCCTCAATGATGGTCGTATTGGGGGTCATGCTGGTTTCTTCGTGCAAGGATGACGAAAAGCCGAAGTCCAAAATCTCTTTTGCCCAGGAAGGTATGGAAATCACTGAATCAGACGGAACGATGGCGTCTTTCCATCCTCTTCTTGTGACTGGAGGTAAAGGACGGGACATTGACGTGAAGGTTCTGCTGGACCGGCCTCTCGATGAAACTGCGGTAATTGCATATTCTGTTAGCGGCTCCGCGAAAAAAAATACCGCTTCCGATATCGGCAACTATGAGATCAAAGGTAGCAGCGATTACATCACTATCGGCCCTGGCGCTACTGAGGCTGCAATTACCATCACCGTCTTTGAAAATTTTGGCTTTGACGCAGAAAGCGAGACCAATCCATTTGTAACGGTGGTACTTACGCTCGATTCAGTAGTCTCTGGTCCGGCAGAGCTTGACCAGGGTGCCCAGAATATTTTCACACTTACCATTTATGAGGACGACACCATTGTGTTTTTGACCTGGGATAATGGAACAGAAGGTCAAGTGGGCGACGTGGACATGGACATGTGGTTGTGGTTGGATGATCCGGATACACCCGAAGAGGATTTCGGTAACTTGGGTGGATCAGCCTCGGAAGACTCGGATTTTGAAGGACTCTTGATACCAGCCGGGTTCCCTAACGGCACGTACGGACTGAGTTACACTTATTATGGAGGGACATCTGATGACGTCAATTTTTATGTGTCCCTAACCAATCTTGGCGGAAATCTCAATGGTGGGACGACGCCCCTGGAGTTTCAGAGTTCTTACACGCAGGCCAATATCAACGTATACGATGACGACTCAAGCCCCAACCACAAAGGGCCGCCCCAGATCGTTCAGACCATGGTGAAAGACGGATTCCATTACCAGGATATCTCAGACATTGTTACCGTCGACGGAACGAGCCGGCAAAACACAAGCGTGATCAAATCCTTCAATGGCAAGAGAGGAGAGAATAAACTGACTTTTAAAGGGCGCTGATTCATTAGTCCTGGGTGAGCTTTCGAGGGAATACCACCTACTGATAAAGGATATAAGGGGAATAGGGGTATTGATTAGTGATCTACGATCTACGATCTGCGATTTACGATTTATTATTTGTGCCCAGGATTAGAGTCTGTGTCCTGGAGTCGAAAGCGTCGTCGCTGATTGAGAAATGTGTTCTGTGGGTGTGTAGATCGCAGATCGCAGATCAAAAAATCACCAATCACAAGTCATAGCCTGGGGGTGGGGGCTGCACACAAACCGATTACCAATTACCGATTGCCTTTTACTTTTCACTACCGCCTGCTTCTGGCGTCTCACTACCTTCCCGCAGCACTTCCCTCCTCTTCCTTGTCTTTATCAGGATAATAATCCCTGCAATAACAAACGGAATGCTCAAGATCTGCCCCATG
>DASVCT010000025.1:0-6726 GCA_036381475.1 Cyclobacteriaceae bacterium | reverse complement strand
TCGACGGAAATATACTGTGTCTTGTCTCCCACAAGCGCCAGAAATCCTTCACCGTACAGGGTGTGGTCCCATCGTGTATCGTAAAGCGAATTAAGCCGCAACTGCGTCGAAGAAGCCAGCGCAAATGCCTGCAGTAGGTTTTTCCCCGCTGCGCCGTAACGCCTGTCGAACTCCGCCTGAAATATTTCATCCGGAGTGTCGGGATTGTACAGCAGTCTTCCCCATAGTTTGTAGAACAACCACTGGCGCTGAAAGGCATAGGTCCAGTCGACCGGCCCATCGAGTGCCGTGAAATAATCCTTGGCCGGGATGTACGTTTCGGATCCGATAAAATACCCTCCTACGTAAGGTTGACTGTTTTGTGCGATATGAGCGCGGATAAAGTCGGGCACGCCCCACCGCAGCGCAAAAAAATCTTCATTGCGTGCTGTGTATGTGATTTTGTAGCCCACCGGCTCCGGGTTGTAGAATGTATCGAACATTTCACCGCCATGGACCTTGACCAACTTCGGCGTAGAGTGCGCGTGCGACCAATTGTATTTCAGGTCCGCCCAGATAGGACCCTGGATAAAGTCGAGTTTTGTCTCCCTCTCAATTGCACGACGAGTCAGTTGTTCCAGTTCTCTGCTCGTGGCTCCCAGAGAGGCTGTCGTACTGGAGAAAGGTATGCGATGCACCAGCTTCACCTTGCGCCCGGCCAGTCGCATTCCTTCGATATACGTGGAAAATATCCAGTCTTCGCGTTGCTGGGGCGTCATTCCCGCCATGCCTTCGCCCAGCGTCAGTCCCATACCGGTAAGCGTAGGATATTCCTTCAGCAATTGGGTTACGCACTCGCGGGTATACCGTTTGACGATCTCTGATGTGTCGCCCTCTACATAGTAGTGTGGATAGAAATTTTGTTTGGCGACGCCATGCGCTTCTGCGAATTCTTTGCTTACAAAAATGTTGAAAGGGATAATGTAGGTGTCGATGGCCCGCTCATCCGCCATGCGAAGTATCTCCTTGTGCAGGTCCTGCCACTCCTTCATTTCCTTTTCATCGAACGGGCTGGCCTCGGGAAAATTCTTCGGCTTAATCATGTAGACAAAGGGATGCAGATTCCACAGCGATAGCGCATTGAAGCGGTTCTCAGCCATCATATCCAGAAATGCTTCCCAGTACCGTACGTCGCGGCAGGTCGCATAATGCTGATCCAGCGCCGAGCTCGGTCGATAGCTATACCAGGGGGTATTGTGCTTTATGGCACGGAGTGCAAAATGGGGTTCCTCCTTGCGTCTCATAACACCACCGAGGGAAGTGCCATTGCGGAGCTCCTCAGCCAGAGAAAGGCAACCGTAGATCAGACCCCGGTTATCGCCACCCTTGACTGTGATGACCTTGCCTTCCGGTATTATCGCGAGCGCCTCGTCGCCCAGGGCTCCGTCGACCACCATGTTGATAAGGAAATCATAACCCTTACGGTCTTCCATTATCGTATACTTCTGTTCACGCAGGGACTGGACCAGCATTCTAGCGCCATAGGCTGCCTGTGGCACTGACTGATCGTAGAGTAAATAAACGTTCTGACAGAAGCCCTGGTAAGCGAGCAATGAGAACAAAAAAAGAGCGGCAAGAAATTTCATTGGCGATAGAATTGAATGTAGACGGTTGGCCCCGAAAAAGCAAGGATATTTTTTTAACTTCCATCGATCAACCTAGAGAAGGACAGCATGAAATGGATCAGAAGGATATTGCTCTCGTTACTCATTCTGGTTGGCTCAATCGGTGTTATTATTGTCATGTTTGCGGGACCACTGGCAAAGTGGGCGGTTGAACGCTATGACGAGGAATGGACAGGTCGAAGAATCGAAGTCGAAAAAATACGCATCAATCTTTTCACGGGCACTGTTTCGATCGATGGTCTTGCAGCGTTCGAACAGGCCCGACCCGATACCTTTTTCCACGTTGCGAACATCTTCGCAAACATGGAGCTCACACACTTCCTTCACGGTGACTACGACATTACGGAGATTCGTTTGACAAAACCCCGCATCCATGTCGAGCAGAGTGGTAGCTCTTTCAACTTCGACGACCTTATCGAACGTTTCACTGGTTCCGACACTGTCTCTGTCCAATCCTCGGAAGAGCCTACCCGGTACCGCCTTGAAAATCTCCGCATTGACAGCGCCACCATCGACTATCGCGAAAAGGTGATTGGCTCCGAGCTTGTCTTTAGTCCGTTGACCGCCATGTGTCCCGTGATCGCCTGGGACGAACCCAACCATCATTACGAACTGCAAACGGGAGTATCCTCAGGAACTATAGACCTGTCCTTCGATCTTAACCTTGATTCGTTGGACTACCTTCTGACCTCCAACGTTTCGGATGTGCAGATCTCTTCCTTTGTCCCCTACCTCCGCGACGTGATGGATGTCGGCGTGCTGGAAGGTCTTCTTTCGATGCAATTCAATCTGGCAGGAAACTTCAATTCCCCGTCTGAGGTAGCGTTAAGCGGCCAACAGGACCTACGTAGTTTTCGTCTGGCCGACCAGGAACAGGATACGCTACTCGCTCTTTCCTCGCTCTCGGTGGCTGTCGACTCCTTAAACACCGCAAGCGCCATCTACGATTTCGGCCCCTTTGAAATGGACGGCCCTTTCATAAAGTTCGAGCTTTACCCCGATGGAGACAACTTCACCCGGCTGCTTCGGGACACAACGACCACAACAACAACCCAAGCCGATTCAGTTGTATCCGAGATCGACTATAGCAACCCCTTCCGGCTACTCGTCTCGTATGCACAAGATATTATCGAAGAATATGTGATGCAAAATTATTCGGTGGACAGCGTCGTCGTCAACAACGGGATAGTCGTTTACAACGACTTTACCCTGGAAGACCCCTTCTACTTCAGATTGGATAGCCTTCAGCTCAGCTCTGGCGCATTGAACTCTCAAAATTCCAACCTTAACTTCGTCGCTCGTTCACGGGTTAACAAGTCGGGGATCATGGACGCTGCGCTCAGCTTCGATCCACACAACCTGGAAAACGTACAGGTCGTCTACGGAATACGCGATGTCAGGATTTCGTCATTTACTCCGTATTCAAACTACTACGTAGCGCACCCGTTCCAGGACGGACTGATCTATTACAACAGTGAGACGAAAGTCATCAACCGAATTATCGACAGCAAGAACAAACTGGAGATTCGGAGGATCGATGTAGGAAAGAAGATAGGCAGGAAGCCGGTATACAACCTGCCATTGCGACTCGCCGTCGCAATACTCAGGGACGTCAACGGCAACATCAACATGGAGATACCCGTCTCGGGCGACCTGAACGATCCCGAGTACAAACTGGGAAAGGTGATCTGGGGTATCGTGGAGAATCTTCTCGTTAAGGCCGCTACATCACCCTATCGGTTACTTGCACAGGCTATCAATGCTGATGAAAACGATCTGAAGGCGATAAGCTTCGATTATCTTTCCGACTCCCTGACCAACCGTCAACGACGCAACCTGACAATGCTGGGCAGGGTGCTGAAGGTAAAGCCAGAACTGCGCATCAACCTTCATTACCTTCCGGGGAACACCGACGAACTCAACCTGCTCGCTGCGTTTGAGGCGAAGAAACGATACATCTTAAGGATCGACACCCTTCGCGAGGAAGAACCCAATGCCGCGCAGCTGAAAGAAATCGAAGCCTTGTCCATCAGCGACAGCGCCTTTGTCAACTATCTAAACCGGCGGCTCTTGTTCGAGGGATCCTTGTCTCCAATAGAAAAGTGCAAACGGTACGTCGGGAGGCGTCGTCTTCAGAACCGGATGCTAGCCATCATCAGCAATCGGAAGAAGCTCGTCAACGATTATCTGATCACCGAGCAGCAACTCCCTCCCGAAGCATTCACCTTTGTTGATGAACCCGACCGCACCAGCGACGGGTTACCGAAGTTTGAGGTGACGTTTGATGTTTATGAATGATGTGTTGAAGTGTTGGAGTGTTGAAGTGTTGAAGTGTTGAAGTTGGTGTCGTGTAAATTGGACGTGTTCGTCTCCGTCGTTTTACCCGAAGGCGCAAAGGCGCGAAGGAACGCAAAGTGTTGAAGTGTTTGGAGGCGTCTGTACTCGATAGATTGTGCAGACTCGATGGGGGTCCTTCGCTCGCACATGCCAACCCACATCCACCGCTCAGGATGACAAGTGCTTTTTATTTATTTGATCAAGCTATCAAGTACAGACGACTCCAACACTTCAACACCTTACAGTTCTACCCTCTGCATTCTCGGAACTAAGAAGTGCATAATCACCCAGGCAAGCAGGTATGCAGATCCGCAGATGAAGAACATCACATAGTAACCGGTCTCGATTTTGCCCAGGGCGTCAAAATGATCGAGGAGTGCGCCGGCGGCTTTGGCAATGAGAATGCCGCCAATGGCTCCGGCCATTCCGCCGATCCCCACCACAGAGGCGACGGCCTTCTTGGGAAACATGTCTGATGTTGTGGTAAAGATGTTGGCCGACCAGGCCTGGTGCGCAGCAGTGGCAATACCAATGATTATGATGGCAAGCCAGGGGCTCACGGAGCCGAGCGCCTGGGCGGAAACCACAGGCAGGACAAAGAGCGCAAAGACAAACATCGATGTCTTGCGGGCGCGGTAGACCGGCCAACCCGATTGCATGAGATATCCAGGAAGCCAGCCACCGAAAATGCTACCAAGGGTGGACAACGTATACACCAACGCTACCGGAATGGCGAGCTCTGTCTGTTCCATTCCGTATTCCTTGTTGAGGAACGATGGGAGCCAGAACAGGTAGAACCACCAGACCGGATCGGTCAGGAACTTGCCGAAGAAGAACGACCAGGTTTGACGATAGGTCAACAGCTTAAGCCAGCTCACTTTTTCGTGAGCGCGCGCTGCATCCCCCTGCTCGTCGACGTCGCTGTGAATGTATTCGAGCTCAGCTTTGCCTACCTTCTTGTGCCTGGCTGGTGAGTCATAATACGCGAACCAGGAAATAAGCCATAGAAATCCCAGGCCGCCAGTAATGATGAATGCCCATTGCCAACCCCAAAACTTTCCGATCAGCGGTACCGTGAGCGGCGCGATGATTGCGCCGAGATTTGTACCCGAATTAAAGATGCCGGTCGCGAAGGCACGTTCCTTTTTTGGAAACCATTCTGCAGTAGTTTTGATAGCCGCCGGGAAATTCCCCGCCTCGCTGATCCCGAGGAGCGCCCGGGCAGCGGCGAAGCCCCATGTACCGCGGGCAGCCGCATGCAGAACTGCGGCGATACTCCAAACGGTAAGAGCCGCCGCATAACCGATCTTGGTGCCGATCTTATCGATAAACCATCCTGCCCCAAGCATACCTATGGCATACGCAAGCTGGAAGGCGACTACAATGTTTGCGTAGTCGGTCTCCGACCAGTCGAACATGGGTTGCAGGTAGTCATCCTTCAGCAGGCTGATTACCTGTCGGTCGAGGTAGTTGATGGTGGTCGCGAAGAATACGAGGGCGCAGATGCGCCAACGGTACTTCCCGATCTGCTCGTTGAGTTTTTCCACGGTTGGTCGGTTTAAGGTTGAACATGAATGTGGGTAACGCGCGTTGCGTCAATTCCTGATGCGTTGTATGATCGCCAATGTCTCCGCAACCTTTTTCTGCAACGACGACCAGTCCTTATTCGCAATGATATCTTTGGTAAACAGTTGAGAGCCCATGCCGACGCACATTACCCCGGCCTTGAACCACGCCTTGAGGTTTTGTTCCGTTGGCTCGACGCCACCCGTCGGCATGATCTGCAATCCGTGTACCACGGGCATAATGGCCGACACAAATCCCGGTCCCAGCACGGAACCCGGGAACACCTTGATGACGGCAGCGCCGAGGTCTCTCGCGTTGACGATCTCAGTAAGCGTGGCACAGCCGGGTACCCAGGCGATATCGTGCGCTTTACACATTGTCGACATTTCCGGCTTGAGTATTGGGGATACAATGAAATGAGCGCCAGCGTCGATGAACCGCTTGGTTGTATCGGCGTCGAGGACCGTGCCGATCCCCAGGATAAGGTCATGATACTGATCCGCGTGCGTGAGGAGTTTCGTGAATACGTCGTAGGCGTTGCCGCCCCGGTTCGTGAATTCAAAAACCCTAACGCCCCCGGCATATGCCGCGTCGACCACAGCCTTCGCAATGTCGATATCCGGATGGTAAAAGACAGGAATCATTCCCGTCTCCTTCATTGAAGTTGTTACCGTTGATATGGAGAATTTCATTGAAACGTATTAATGTTTTCTTCTTCTATCATAGCGTCTTGGTTAGTCGACATTCCAACCACAGTTTAGTTTATGGTGATCGGTAATCGGTTCTCCACACTCACTCTCACACTCACTCTCACATTCCCCTATACCCCTATACCTCAATACCCCATTCCCAACCAACGCTTTACGTACTCATGGTTTAAAGTGTTGATGTGTTGATGTGTTAATGTGTTGATGTTGTCTTCGATCATAGCGTCTTAGTTAGTTGGTAGCTCCAACCACGGTTTGAGTTTATTGAAATCGGTTCTCCACTCTCACACTCATTCACTCTCACACTTCCCCTATATACCCTATACACCCTATATACCTTATACCCCTATACCCTTATTTCCTTATTTCCTTATTTCCTTATTTCCTTATTTCCTTATTTCCCTATTTCCCTATTTCCCTATTTCCCTCTACCCTTATTCCTTCTTCCCCCT
>DASVCT010000024.1:0-21581 GCA_036381475.1 Cyclobacteriaceae bacterium | reverse complement strand
AATATTTCCGGCGTGGCGATCATGCCCATGGGTGACGGCAGCTTCATACTGCCGTTCAATGCCACCATGCGCAAGGCCACAGGCAAAGTGGCCGGCGCCACTGTTCGCGTCTGTCTCGCTGTTGATGAAAAGGAATACAAGCTGAACAAGGACCTGATGGCATGCCTCCGTGATGACCCCGCCGCGTATGAATTCTTTCAGACCCTTCCCGGATCACATCAACGGTATTTCAGCAAATGGATCGAAAGCGCCAAGACCTCTGCCACGCGCACGAAGCGACTGGTAATGGCCGTCGAGGGACTATCCCGAAAGATGGGATTTGGCGAGATGATCCGTGCGAATAAGGCACGAGCTGAATAGAAGCAGGCGCAGCATGGACTGTCTTGCCCCGATTGATATCGGGGCGACTGTTCGGATGAGTCAGTATTCCGCGAAGTCCAGGAAGGTTCGCTTGATATCCTTGTCGCTCACTTTCGTCGGGTCGTTTCCACGCAAATAGGCATCAAGTTCAAGCAGCACGAGTTTCTGGTCCGTCAGCACGTTTCTCAGTTTCTCGATGTCCTTGTCAAATTCAGGCTGCCTTCGCGTAGACTTCAGGGAATATTTCCGGGCAAACTCGTCGCCAGCCGCCTGGATGCGATTCGTAAGGTCGATGTTGAGTTTGATCTTATCCATAATCGCATCTTTCGACTTCCCTACAACCTCAGTTGCTTCCAGGGTTCCCAGCGTGAGGACGGTGGTGCCTCCAATTCCCGATACAATTTTCGCGTCCTCCGTTTCCATCGTTACCGGTGCGATGCCGGTGGTTGCACCCAGGCCTGCGTTGAGGATGGATCGGTTCTTCTTACCCTTCCGTGCTTTTTTGTAGTCCATGTTGAGTTGCTTCTGGTTTTGTTCCAGTTGCCTGAGCAGCACGGTAGCATTCACGAGGATGCCGCGGTATTTCTGATACTGATGGGCGTCCTTTAACTCCAGATTTTCCGTGTCGCGAACTTCGATATACACCTTCCGCTGCGCACGGTTGTTTGATTTGTCAAGCGCATAGAAGGTGATTTCGGTCACCAGTTTTTTCTGAACCTCTTCGACAAACTCATAGCCCGGAGTCCAGGTGAATTCGTACTGGAGCGGCGTATTTTCCTTCATGGTCGACTGGCTGATGCGCGTATCGTTGGCGATGAATCCCGCGTTCTTCACGTTGTCGTCGCCGTTGGGGTCCGACAGATACAGTTTCAGATTTATGGTTTCATCCTCCCTTATGGAAAACAGCGAGTCGCCCGGCACGATGAGGATATCGGGAGGCAAATCAAGCTGGGTTTGCTGGATGCGCAGGAGTCCACGCGTTTCCAGTTTATCGGGTTGATCCTGGACGATAAACTCCACCGCGAAGGGGTTGGCGCGAAGTTCATAGAACTGCTGGCGGGAAGGAGTCCACGTGAACGTGCCTTGTGAGGAAAGGACCGCGCCCTCGGGCAGCGCGCCTGTCACGGCCTTAACAACGATCGGGTCTCCGTCCGGATCGTACATGTATTCCGACGGAATCTGGTACGTGTTCAGGGCCGACTGCCGGACATAGAATACCGGTAAATCCTCTACGACAGGCGGCCGGTTTACGTGCTTCAGCGTGAAGGTAACGGGTTTACGGATACGGTCACCTGACGGCAGCCGGGCCTGAAAAATAACACTGATGTCCCGGGTGAGCGCCACCCTGTCGACCAGGTCATACGACGGCTGCCACTTGAAATTACCCAGGGTATCAAGCTGCATGTCCAGCCCCTCGGCTCCTTCCACAGTGTAAAAAGCGGGTCCGTCATAGCCCGAAAGTTTCAATTGAAACCGCGCAACGTCGTTTTCGTTCAGAATATTCCAGCCGACAGAATCGGGAAATACCAGCTCGGGAAGCTGCTGGCTGAAAACGGTCGGACACACGAATACCAGTGCAAGACAAACCAGGCGATGCTTCACTTCAGTCAAACTATCAGTCAATTACCCTTCTTGAATTTGGCCTTTTCGGATTTGGCTGCAAATTTAATCAAACCAAACTTGTAGGGGGATGCCGTCCAGCGAAAAGAGCACGCATAATTTCGCCCGCGACGTTCATGAGGTCGCAAAATTGGTCCCCAGGGGCCGTGTAACCAGCTACGGGGCTATCGCAAACTACCTTGGAAAGGGAGTTACAGCCCGGATGGTAGGCTGGGCTATGCATAATTGCCCCCGCGGCGTACCTGCCCACCGCGTCGTCAACAGCAAGGGTATCTTGACCGGAAAAAGCCATTTTTCAGGTCCAAATACCATGCAGTCCCTTCTTGAGAAAGAGGGCCACTCCATTTCCGGCGACAAAATCCTCGATTTCAACGAAATTTTTTGGGATCCGGCGAAGGAACTGCTTTAAGGGCGCATTTTGAGAAAGTGCGCTCCCAGAATGGGACCCTGTCAAGGCTAAAAGGGCCAAAATGGCCGAAAATTCGATGTTGGCCTCTTGGCACGCTGTTGGCTTATACACAGGTACAGTTCAGAACCAATGAAAAACCTTAACACGACTGTAGTTGCATTTTTTGTAGCCTTGGCGCTGTCATTCTCGGGTTCCGCGGTAATGGCAGATCCAGGCGAAGGCCAGGGGCTGAATTTTTTTGGCAAGGAAAAGGATCTTTTTGTGTTCAGGACTGCAAAAGGCACAAGCGACGCCAAAGTCGAGATATATTCCGACTCCGGGAAGTTGGTAACAGCTCAGACGATGCAGAAACGGAAAATTATCATCGATTTTGGCGGCGTCGCCTTTGGAATGTACACGATCCGCGTTACGCAGAACGGCGTCGTGACGGAATATCAGTACGAAAGAAAATAGACTTACACGGGTGATCCGCCTGAGGGTGGACCCGTAACGATAGTGGGGTTGGTTTTAATCTGGTTTAGGTCGTCTTGACACAGGACGGCCTTCACCTTTTTATATCGGCCGGAACAAGTTTCGAGGCCGCCGATCCCTGGCCGAAAGAAAGAAGCCACAATCCCAAAAAGGTGAACAGCCCGTTCACCAGCAGGATTTCGAATCCAAATTCATAGCCGAACAGCAGCTCCTTCGAGTTGACGCTCAGGATGTAAGAAAGAATCGGCGACAGTACACACACAAAGGGAATTCCTGCATCACGCACCTTTCGCTTCGAAAAAATGCCGAACGCGAACATGCCCAGCAGCGGGCCGTAGGTGTAGCCGGCCGCCTTGAACACCGACGTGACCACACTTTCGTCGTTGATAGCCTGAAAAACAATGATCACGGCACAGATGAGCAGGCTGAATCCCAGGTGCACCAGGATCCGTGTACGGGTCCGTTGCGGTGTTTCTTTATCCGTTTGCTTGAATCCCAGGAAATCGACACAGAATGAGGTAGTGAGTGCAGCAAGCGCTGAGTCGGAACTCGCATACGCAGCCGCCGTAATGCCGAGAATGAATGCTATACCCAAAGCGATAGGAAAATGATGGACCGCCAGCATCGGGTACAACTCATCCGTGCGCTCCGGCACTGCAATGCCCTCGTGCCCGACATAAAGGTAAAGCATGGCGCCCAGGGTAAGGAACAGGAAATTCACGAACACAAGCAGTATCGTGAACCAGTACATGTTCTTCTGTGCCTCTTCCAGGTTACGGCACGTCAGGTTTTTTTGCATCAGGTCCTGGTCGAGGCCCGTCATCACGATGGCGATGAACGCACCACTGATAAACTGTTTAAAGAAATTGTATGGCGACTGCCAGTCCCACACAAATATCCTGGAGTACTCGCTCGTTGTCACTAATTCGCCCAGGTTGATCAGCGACATATCGAGTTCCTGTGAAATGAAGTAAATGGTGAACACGACCGCCGACACGAGGAACGTGGTCTGCAAGCTATCGGTCCAGACAATAGTCTTTATCCCACCCTTGAATGTGTACACCCAGATGAGAAAGATGGTGACGAGCACAGTCACCCAGAAGGGAATGCCGACAGCGTCAAATATGGCAAGCTGCAGGACCATGGCCGCCAGGAACAGCCTGAAAGCGGCGCCGATAACGCGCGAAAGTAGAAAGAAGAATGAACCGGACTTGTACGCCCAAAATCCGAACCGGTCGTCGAGGTACTCATAAATCGAGACGAGGTTCAACCGGTAATACAAGGGCAGCAACACCTTGCGTATCACGGTGTAGCCGACAACATATCCCAGTACTACCTGAAAATAGGCAAACTGCGAAGTTCCTACCTCACCGGGAATGGAGATGAAGGTCACCCCGGAAAGGCTCGTGCCGATCATCCCAAAGGCGACCAGGTACCAGGGCGACTGGCGGTTTCCCGTGAAAAAGGTCTGCGAAGTCGCGCCCCGGGACGTGACGATCGAGACGATGATCAGCATGACAAAATAGAGCCCGATAATCGTAAGAACCAGCCATGGCGACATAATGATCCGGTTAGGGGCCCACAAAAAATCAAGAAAACGGCGGAATTCCAAATGACCCGGGGCCCGTGACAGGCACGGCGAAAATCACTACCTTTGTACTATTATCGTAAAAACAACCCGGTTTGACTATGAAGAACGCCGCTCAGGAAGAATTGCAGGTGGATGTACTGGAGGCGGTTGAAACTACCGAAGTCATGGACCTGGTCGTCTTCAACGACGACTTCAATACGTTCGCACATGTTATCGAAACACTCATCAGGGTGTGCAAGCACACGGCCGAGCAGGCCGAACAATGCACCTGGATTATTCATTATACCGGCAAGTGCGCCGTCAAGACAGGTACTTTCGACTACCTAAAGCCCATGCGCGAGGCTATATGTGAGGCCGGAATCGATGCGCGCATACTCTGACCTTCCGTGCCGTTACCTTAATCCCTTTCCCGCGTGGACTTTTCCTCAAGGTTGATTGAAGAAGCGGTCAATCAGATTGCCCGACTGCCTGGCATCGGCAAGAAGACCGCTTTGCGCCTGGTCCTACACCTGGTGCGGGAAAAGGAGGAACAGACGTTGCAACTCACGGAGGCACTTAACCGTCTCCGCACCCAGATTCGCTTCTGCAGGACATGTCACAACATTTCCGACGAAGAAGAGTGCGCGATATGCCGGGGTGCGAAACGAGACCGAAACGTGATCTGCGTCGTGGAAGACGTTCGCGATGTCATGGCGATTGAAAACACGGCACAGTACAATGGATTGTATCACGTGCTCGGTGGCGTGATCTCTCCTGTAAACGGAATCGGCCCCGGCGATCTCAACATCGAATCCCTCGTTGCCAGGATTCACTCCAGCCAATCGTCCGTCAGCGAGGTCATCCTCGCGCTCAGCCCAACGCTCGAAGGCGATACCACAGCGTTTTATGTTCACAAGCGCATACAGCCCACGTCCGTCCGGGTGAGTGTGATTGCGCGCGGAGTACCTGTGGGTGGCGATCTCGAGTACGCTGACGAAATCACACTGGGGCGAAGCATCCTTTCGCGGACTCAGTTCACTTAGGTGCACTTGCCGTCCCGCTCACGCCGTCTCTTTCCTTCCATGTTCGGATTTTAATTCCTTTCTTTGCACGCTTCTTTTTCAACAGATCAAATGAACCACCTTTCCAACCGCATTGAGGCCATCCAGGAATCGGCCACGCTGGCCATGGCACAGAAAGCCCGTGAATTCAGGGCGCGGGGAATCCAGGTCATCGGACTGAGCCTTGGGGAACCCGATTTTAAGACACCAAAGCATATCTGCGAAGCAGCCAAGGCAGCCATCGACGAAGGAAAATATTTTGCCTATCCGCCGGTTCCGGGATACCAGGACCTGCGCGAGGCGATCGCAGCCAAATACCAGAAAGAAAATGGCGTTCCGTACAAGGCGGAAAACGTCCTCGTCTCCAACGGTGCGAAGCAGTCTATCGCCAACGCCATGCTGGCGCTGCTCAACCCTGGCGATGAGGTGATCGTCTTTTCACCCTATTGGGTGAGCTATGATGCGGCAGTGCGGTTGGCAGAGGGCGTCCCCGTCTATGTGCGCGGCACCCTCGAGAACGATTTCAAGGTGACCGCTGAACAGGTGGAACAGGCGATAACGCCGCGGACGCGTGCGATGATCTTTTCATCGCCGTGTAATCCCACCGGTTCGGTATTTTCCAAACAGGAGCTCCAACAAATCGCGGACGTCGTGCTGAAGCATCCGGACCTTCTCGTGATCGCCGATGAAATCTATGAGCACATCAACTTCATCGGCGAGCAGGTCAGCATCGCATCCTTGCCTGGTATGTTCGACCGTACCATCACGGTCAACGGCTTTGCCAAGGGATATGCCATGACCGGATGGAGAGTGGGTTACATCTGTGCGCCCACGTGGATTGTGAAGGGATGCAACAAGGTTCAGGGACAGATCACTTCGGCCAATTGTTCGATAGCGCAGCGCGCTGCCCTCGCCGCCCTGATTGGTACGCAGGAACCGACACAACAAATGGTTGCCGAGTACAGGAAGCGGCGCGACATTGTGTATTCCCTGTTAAGCGAAATTCCGGGTATCAAGACGAACAACCCTCAGGGCGCTTTCTATTTCTTTCCTGACGTCAGCGCCTGGTTTGGAAAGGGCGACGGCACGACCGTGATCCGCAATGCGGATGACTTCTGCATGTACATGCTGGAACATGCCCATGTATCGCTCGTTTCCGGCTCGGCCTTCGGCGACGACAACTGTATACGGCTGTCCTATGCGGCATCCGAGCAGGAGATACGCGATGCCATTGCCAGCATCCGGAAGACGCTCGAAAAACTGAAGTAGTTCAGGACACAGGGTGCGTTGGCATCAGCCGTTGGCGCAGGGCCATGACCTTTGACTCCATGTAGTTAAAGAATTTCACTCTTTCTTTTTCGCCGGTGGTGCTGATCAGAACGGCGCTCTTCAAAAGGTTGCGCAGATACTTTTCGAACTGCGCGCAAAAGACTTCGTTGGAAGTGGTGAGCAGGTCCATGGTGTTCACCGTGATGTAGGCTATTTTCTTATCGCCTGTGGCGAAGAGGATGGCCGTGTCGGGAATGAGAATATCATTACGGTAGAGATTGTATTGGGGCCCGTCCTCGCCCTTGCAACCGGTAGCCGCCCAGGCTCTTGTCATCCGCAGCATTTCCGTGAACTGGTCGAGGATGGTAGCTACCATCCGGATGTCTTCGAAGAACCCGCACTCGTAATGGAATTCGATCTGGCGTAGCGTGATGTTCGCGGTCTCTTCACACCAGATCTCCGTTGACGGCAACACGCTGTAACGTTGGTAAATACGTTTGGCTACCGACAAGCGCTCCCGCTGTACGACTTCAGGGCGGAATTTGTCATCGAGGTAATCGCGCGTGAGGACGCTCTTGTTCCAGAAGAAGATCTTGAAAGCGGCGAGTTCGGTATAGTTGAAGTACTGGAATATGGGAAGGTCTTTGGCCTGGTATATCAATTCACGCTGCGTGAACGATTGCAGCGTGTCCAGATTGTCGAGGATGGAACGCAGCCAGTTGTCAAAAGTGAAATTGTCATGACCGATAAGGCGGTGGTGAAACGTAACCGTGTTTGACGTCGGCGCAAGCAATGCGTCGAGAGAAATCTGGTAATGGTTACAGAGCAGTTTTACCTCATCGAGGGTCAGGACGGTTTCGCCACGGATCCTCCGGTAGGCGCTGTCGCGGGATATGCGAAGGACTTCGGACAGGTCGTCGGCAAATGAAATGTTAGGGGGCACCCTGGACCGGACGGTCTCCAGAAAGAGGGATTGAATGTTGCTGTCCATGGCCGGGGGAAGTGGGGGCTCGGACACCTAATGTAACACTAATTCCGAAATTAATTTTCAAATTGCTGCTCCAGGGGTATCTGTTTTTCGAGGTCGGCCAGTATCTTCCGGTCCAGGGGCGTTTCCTTAATGACATTGTAATTGTCCCAGAATTCCTTGTTATAGGGCCGGTCCTGATACTGAAGCCCGTAATTTTTCATCTTTTCCGTGGAGGCGATCCGCTCCCTGGTGTCAGGGGTGACCTTGTTGATGAGCAGTTCCTGGTAGAGTTCGGTTTCAAAATTCAATTCATCCGTGCGGCTGTCGTACCAGTTGATCATGGATGTCACGGTCATGTAGTTCACATACATTTTCCCCTGATACTGTTTGAAGTCGATCGCCTTCTTGAGTCCGTCGAAGGTGCTGTACATGCCCTTCCTGCGGCTAACGACTTCGCCCGTCGGACCAATTTCGGATTCCAGGTGGATGATCGCGTAGTTGCCCTTGTCGATAAATACCTTCAAGCCAAAGTCACCTTTATAGGTGACGACAAAGATAGGATGTCCGTTGTAGTAGGTGTCCTTGTCCCTCTTTACAGATTTTAGAAACGCATCATCGTTCTTGAACTGCCGGTACCGTATGTTGTTGTGAAGGAGAAGGTCTTCCAGGAGGTTATCCTGATCGAAATATTGCGTGAACTTATTTTCATACCCGAGGCTTTGCCGTACTTCGATCAACTTCACGCGCTCACGAAGTCGAAAGCGGTTGCGGGGTTCGCGATAGTCTTCGTCGTAAATCCGCACTGCTGCTTCGAGCAGCGAGATGTACGTTCCCCCTACCTTCTTTGCGTCGCGATAGAAACCGTCAAGCAGGAATGGTTTCATCGGGTAGTTTTCATCAATGCGGGACAGGGCGATGCGAAGGATGTCACCTCCGGAGAGCGTGTCGGCTACTACTACTTCTTCAAGCAATGTTGGCGACTTATCCAGTTCGAAGATTTGAGGTTGGCCGCTGGTGGACATGGCCGACCAAACCGGCGCCTCGAAGTTGGCGTATCCCAACATGCTTATAACGAGGATCTCATTGCGATACTCCGCGGGCAGGTGAAAGTCGAATTCACCGTTCAGGTTTGTTACCGTTGCGATTGATTTACCGAGAATGCTGACGGAGGCAAAAGGCAACGGTTCATGGGTGGATCGGTCCCGGGCCAACCCCGAGATGGTGATGGTTTGGGCCAACCCAGAGGCGGATAGGGAAAGCAACCCGGCTACCAAAAAAAACCTCATAGGAGTCATGGCGAAACGCAAAATTCTCCATTGCGGGGATGGTTTGCAAAGGGACGTATGATAATACCCTATTTTGCAAATTTATCGCTGAAACGACGAATTATTCGTGTTTTGGTTTTCTATGCGTAACTTTATTGCTCAATTTACCGGAGTGAATTTTTTAGATAATATACCGAGGGTATGGAAACGGGCATACTTTATCCTCTGCCTCTGGTATGCCATTAACTTCGCGGTAGGAACCTTCCTGGAATACAAATTCGAGAACCCCCGAACATACATCTTCTGGAACGCGCTTTCCCTCTATGAGATGCTCTGCATTCTCATTGTTTGCAACCTGTTGTACGCAAACTGGCTCTTCAAGTTCAGCGTACCCATCCAGGTGGCGGGGCACGTTATCGGCGTGATGTTGCACTTCCTGATCATGGGTACGTTCTCGTACTACCGGGAGGACTATGTGGAGGGCTATGTGCACCTCGATAACTGGAAAGATCACTTGTTGAGTCTCCTCAAATGGAAGGGGCTGCACTTCCACGACCAGTACATCATAACGGTCGGGGTATATTATGTCATCCGATACTTCCAGAGACTCCAGAACCAGACCCAGGAGAAGGGCGAGCTTACCGTGAAGAATCGCGAAATGCAGATCTCCCTCCTGAAGTCGCAGATCAATCCTCACTTTCTGTTCAATACGCTGAACTCCATCAACACGCTCATAGGATCAAGCAAGGAGCAGGCGCGGAAGGTCATCACCCAGCTGTCGGACATATTCCGATACGCGCTCGACTCGCACGGCGATCAGATGGTGAAGTTGATCCACGAACTGGATTTCATAGACAACTATATCCGCATTCAGCAGGTCCGTTTCAGCGACAGACTTAAATTCATAAAACAGGTCGATTTCTCCTGTCTGAACGTGCACATTCCGCCGATGATCCTCCAACCCCTGGTGGAGAATTCGGTCAAGTACGGAATAGCTCCCAAGGAGGAGGGCGGCACGATCATGCTTACCGTAAAGCGCATCAACAGCATGATATTTTTTGAAGTCAAGGACGACGGCCTGGGATCCAATGCGACGAAGGTTATGGACGGGAGCTCGAGCGGCGTCGGGCTTAAGAACACGGATGAACGGCTCAAGAACATTTTCGGACCCGGGTCCGGGCTTCGCATTCGTTCGAACGAATGGGGGTATTCCGTGAGTTTTTTTATTCCTTATAATGAAGAATTGCATCAAACTGTCCATATTGACGAAATAAACAAGAAAGCCGTATGAACATCACCTGCGTAGTAGTCGATGACGAAAAATTGGCACGCGACCTCTTGCTGGAATACCTCCAGCAGTTACCGGACATCCAGGTCGTGGGTGAATGCTCCAAGGGCAAGGAAGCCGTGGAGAAAATCGACAAACTAAAGCCGGACCTCGTATTCCTCGACGTACAAATGCCCGGTATGACGGGTTTTGATGTCCTCGACGAGATCGTCCACGATCCCTTCGTCATCTTTTGTACGGCATACGACCAGTACGCTATAAAGGCTTTCGAAAAGAATGCAGTCGACTACATACTGAAGCCACTGGACCAGGAGCGGTTCCGGCAGGCTGTGGAGCGCGCCATCACCCGAATGAAGATGGAGCAAAACAATGTGGGCGAATTGCTGCGCAACCTGAAAACGGAAAACAAGACCAACTACGATTCCCACATCTTCGTTCAGAAATCGGAGAAGCTGCTTAATCTCCCGGTCGATGAAATCGTTTACCTGGAGGCCTCCGGCGACTACACGATCCTCACGACGAAGAACGACCAGTTCGTCAGTTCGTCCGGTATCGGCAAGCTGGAGGAGATCCTTAACCCGGAGATTTTCATCCGCGTACATCGCAGTACGATTATTAACCTGAATTTCCTCAAGGAAATCGAGAAGCACTTCAACGGCGGCATGGTCGTGAAAATGCAGAATGGAAAGAGTTTTCCCGTTAGCCGTACTTACGCGAAACTGATCCGCAAGAAAGTTGTATAGCCGCGCCTGCTAACCCGGATCGGGAATTCCCGACGGTATTACGGTTTCGTTTCCCACACGTACTTCGACCTCTCGTACATGCTTGCCGACGATCCCGGCAACACGTTCGGCAACGGTTTGCCTGATGCGCTCCCGGCTCAATGAACGTCGGGCATACTGGCGTGCGTCCTCCATGAATGCGTTAATCGCCTGGGTGCGATCATCGGAATCCACCCAGTTCCAATAGCCATTTTCATCGCGAAATTCCAGGTCGCCGAGCAACGACACAGAAAGAATCCGCGGTTCCGGCAGGGTGATTATCGCCCGGCCATCCTGTATATCGACCGCGAACGACTCGTTGATGTCAAAGCCCGCCTTGGATTCAAACGTTCCGGATACCTCTATCTTCTTGGTACTCCCGAAGTGCGTATTCGTCCACTGATACCGGTGATGGAATTGTCGTGAGATCGCCGCCACTTCCAGGATGGCGGACTCGCGTTCGACGATAACCCGACTGTTCACTGTGATCTGCGGCGTTGCCTGAAAGAGTTCGCGGAAATCCTGGCCAATCTTCCTCGCGCCATCATAGCTTTGCTCGGCCACGCGGCGCGGTATCACCACCAGCAACACGTAGGCGGCGAGGCATACGGTGAGCAGCAGCACAATAACCAGCAGAATTCGCCTGTTACTAAACATAGGGTAATGATGATAACGGAATATCCGACAATCCTTATGTGGCTACAACATTTATCCCGTGGATTTCATTTGTGGCGTGTTGCCCTGCTATATTCGTGCATGGTGAGACTGTCCGGTTTGTTGCTTATCCTCGTTGCCATCACGGCAGGACATGCACAGTATATTCCGCGATTCGACGTGCAGGGGCACCGGGGGGCGCGCGGTCTTAAGCCGGAAAACACCATCCCGGCTTTTCTTGAGGCCCTCGACCACGGCGTAACAACCCTTGAACTCGATCTGGCCGTAACACGCGATCGTCAGCTCGTCGTCTCGCACGATCCGTGGATGTCGGCTGCTATCTGCCTTACTCCCGATGGAAGCCCGATCAGCCGGAACCATGAGAAGGAATACAAGATCTATTCGATGACCTATGCGGAGGTCGCTGCCTTCGACTGTGGCTCGAAAGGCAATGCCGAATTTCCTGATCAGCAAGCGATGCGCGTGAGCAAACCCCTGTTGCGCGACGTCATCGCTGCCGTTGAGGATCACATCCGGAGCGTATCGCGCTACGAGGTCGACTACAACATCGAGATCAAGACTTCACCGGATGGCGACGGAAAATATCATCCATCGCCAGACGAATTTTCTGATCTCGTCTACGAACTTCTCGACATGTATCTCCCGATGCGGCGCGTCGTGATCCAGTCTTTCGATTTCCGGGTGCTGCAATACTGGCATAAAAAGTATCCCGATGTGCGGCTGTCGGCCCTGGTGGAAAACACGCGCTCAGTATCCGCCAACCTGGAGCGGTTGGGGTTCAATCCGTCTGTGTACAGTCCCTATTACAAACTTGTTACCCGCGATATGGTCCGCTACCTGCATCGCAGGGGCATCCGTGTTATTCCATGGACAGTCAACGACGAATCGGACATGCTCAGCCTCAAGGCTCTGGGCGTGGATGGATTCATAACCGATTACCCGAACCGACCGGGAAAATACAAGATGACGCTGGGCATCACGCCGAAGTAGGGCCGCAGTTTTTCTTTGCCTTGTATCTTTTCACTATTCTTGTGGTTTGAATTACCGCTTATGGATCGCAAATACGATGTCTACGGAATCGGCAATGCGCTGGTGGACATAGTCACAGAGGTCGACAACGCATTCTTCCTGACCCATGAAATAGAAAAAGGCGTCATGACCCTGGTGGATGAAAAAAGACAGCACTACCTCACCGGTGTCATCGACATGAAGAAAAGCAAAATGGCATGTGGCGGCTCGGCAGGAAACACGGTGATAGCCGTCAGCCAGTTTGGGGGAACGGCTTATTACTCATGTCTCGTCGCGAAGGATAACCTCGGCAAGTTTTTCCTGGAAGATCTCAAGCGCAACGGAGTGGACACGAAGCTGCGCTATGAAACATGCCCGGAAGGGATTACCGGGAAGTGCCTGGTGATGACTTCACCGGACGCCGACCGCACGATGAACACCTTCCTGGGGATAAGCTCGTTTCTGGCTCCCGAGCACCTCGACGAAGAGGCCATCCGGCAATCGGAATACATCTACCTGGAGGGATACCTTGTGGCCGCACCCAAAGGTCTCGAGGCGTTGAAAGAGGCCAAACGTTTGGCCGAACGGCATAATGTCCGCACGTCGCTCACGTTATCCGATCCTAACATGGTGCGCTATTTCAGCAAGCAGTTCGAGGAAGTGATCGGCGCGAGTGTAGACCTGCTGTTCTGTAACGAGGAAGAAGCGCTGACGATCACGGGCAGCAACACGCTCGACGAAGCCCGTGAAAAGCTGCGACAGCTGGCAAAGCGTTTTGCAGTAACGCTCGGCGCAAATGGCGCGTTGATATACGATGGTGACACATTCATTGAGATCGAGCCCTATCGGGTCAGGGCTAAGGACACCAATGGTGCCGGCGATATGTTCGCAGGCGCGTATCTTTACGGTATTACCCATAACCGAAGTCATGCCGAAGCGGGGAAGCTGGCTTCGCTCGCGTCGTCACGCGTGGTGGCGCAATACGGACCCAGGCTCGAGCCCGGGCATGCGGCCCGTATCCTTGAAGACCTAATTGCGTGAGTCACCTTTGCGTCACCAAAACAAAGATGTATTTTCAGGGACTAAATTAATCTCTATGCAAAAGATCCTTGCTCTCCTCCTTGTTCTCTTCACCTTTCAATTAAGCCAGGGACAGGCCAGAAAGATCGAGTTCACCGAGTATGACCTGGATAACGGATTACACGTGATCCTGCACCAGGATAATACCACCCCAATTGTGGCAGTCACCGTTCTTTACAAAGTCGGTTCAAAGAATGAAGACCCAAACCGAACCGGGTTTGCGCATTTCTTCGAACACCTTCTCTTCGAGGGATCTGAAAATATAGGACGCGGAGAAATCGATAAGTACATCAGGAACGCGGGCGGCACGCTCAATGCCTATACGACGCAGGACCGTACATTTTATCACGAAGTATTGCCCTCAAACCAGCTCGCCCTCGCGCTGTGGATAGAATCGGAACGGATGCTGCATGCTAAAATCGATTCCATCGGTGTGGAAACGCAACGCGAAGTCGTCAAAGAAGAGAAGCGGCAGCGAATTGATAACCAGCCGTACATGAGCTTTCAACAAGAACTGTTCAGCAGGGCGTTCAAGGTCCATCCGTATCGCTGGACCCCGATCGGATCACTGGAACACCTTAACGAGGCAACACTCGACGAGTTCATCGACTTTTATAAAACCTTTTACGTTCCTCAGAACGCAACCTTGTCTATAGCGGGAGACATTGACATCGCTGAGGCCAGGAGGCTCGTGAACTCATATTTCACCGGCATTCCCAGGGGCGCAAAGGAAGTGCCACGCCCTACCGTTGTCGAACCGCCCCAGGAACACGAAATACGCGACGTTGTCTATGACAACATTCAGCTGCCCGCGATATTCCAGGGCTATCACATCCCGGCCGACGGTACAGACGAAGCTTACGCCGTAGACATGCTGAACCGGCTGCTCAGCGGCGGCCAAAGCTCGCGCATGTATAGGGCGCTCGTAGACGAACAGAAGAAGGCGTTGGTGGTGCAGGCGTTCCCTTACCCTCTTACTGATCCGGGACTTTATATCGTACTGGCATTGCCGAACGTCGGGGTCGACATCGATGAGTTGGAGAAGGCCATGGATGCGGAAATCGAAAAGGTGAAGACCGAACTGATATCGGAAAAGGAATTCCAAAAAATACGCAACCAGGTCGAGAGCCAGTTTGTGCAACAGAATTCGTCCATGGCCGGTATCGCCGAACGGCTGGCCATCTACCACGCGCACTTCGGTGATGCGAACCTGATCAATACAGAGATAGATCACTATTTCAAGGTGACCCGCGAGGATATCCGCCGCGTCGCTCAAAAATATCTGACGAAGGAGAACCGTGTCGTACTTCACTACCTTCCTAAGTCGGCACAGAATAAGCCCGGCACGACTCAACTCGAAAAAGAATAACCCACTCCAATCGTTGAAAACAATGAAGGCATATATAGCTCTATTGGCGTTAACCCTGATTGCGCCGCCCCTTTATAGCCAGGTCGATCGGACCAAAGCTCCGGAACCAGGACCTGCGCGGGAAATCGAAATCGGTGAATACCAAACCTTCACACTGAAGAACGGGCTTCAGGTATTCGTGGTGGAGAATCACAAGCTCCCGCGGGTTCAGTTTTCGCTGCAGCTTCGTCACGACCCGATATACGAAGGTGAAAAGGCTGGGTACGTCTCGATGGCCGGAGATCTGCTCGGCACGGGAACCACAAGCCGAAGCAAGGCCCAGCTGGACGAAGAGGTCGACTTCATCGGTGCTTCGCTCAACACAAGCGCGAACGGCATCTTTGCATCAAGCCTCACGAAACACATCCCCAAGCTTCTGGAGCTGATGACGGATGTCCTTTACAACCCTTCGTTCAGCCCGGAGGAATTAGAAAAGATCAAGACGCAGACGCGTTCGGCCATAGTTGCCAACAAGGAGGATCCGGAAGCAATTGCCTCGGATGTTCGGGATGCGCTTGTCTACGGTAAGGACCATCCCTATGGAGACCTGGTGACCGAGAAAACCGTCGACGCAATCACCCTCGAAGATTGCAAGTCATACTACAAGACCTACTTTCGGCCAAACAATGCGTACCTGGCCATCGTAGGCGACATCGACCTGAAGGAGGCCAAAAAGCTTGTGAAAAAACATTTCGGAAAATGGGAAATGGGTACGGTTCCAGCGCCGGTCTATCCGACACCGCAACCGCCTGAACAAACTTTTGTGGCGATGGTAGACCGCGGCTCAGCTGTACAGTCGGTCATCACCGTTGCCCATCCTGTGGAGTTGAAACCAGGAAGCCCTGATGCCATCAAGGCCGGTGTGATGAACAACATCCTGGGTGGCGGTGGTCTGTCATCGCGACTGAATCAAAATCTTCGTGAACACAAGGCGTTTACCTACGGTGCGTACTCGACATTGTCGAGCGACAAGCTCGTCGGGTTGTTCGATGCCGAGCTGAGCGTGCGCAATGAAGTCACCGACAGTGCGGTAGTTGAGTTGCTGAAAGAACTGCGAAGGATCCGCGAAGAACCAGTGGAGGAAGCGGAGTTGACTTCGGCAAAGGCATACATTTCAGGATCGTTCGGACGTTCGCTGGAGAACCCTGCAACCATCGCCAACTTTGCTATCAACACGGCGAAGTACAACCTTCCGGAAGACTATTATGATAATTATGTCAAGAATGTTGCAGCGGTCACTCCGCAAGACGTGCAGACGGTGGCCGAGAAGTTGATCCATCCCGACCACGCCTATATCATTCTTGTGGGCAAGGCTTCCGAAGTCGCGCCGGGACTCAAGCGGTTTGGCGAAGTGAAGTACTTCGATATCTACGGCAATCCCTACACGCCCTCGGAGAAAGCAGCGTTGCCTCCCGGGTTGACCGTGGAGAAAGTGATCGAATCCTACATCGAAGCGGTGGGCGGTGAAGAGAACATCGATGCTATCAAGTCCTTCACCACCCATAACGAGGCATCGTTGCAAGGCATGCAGCTTGAAATAAATACTTTCTGGAGCGCGCCCAATAAGTCGGCGGTGGAAGTAAGCGGCAATGGGCAACTGTTTCAGAAAATGATATGTGACGGCACCAAGGTCAGCATCTCCGTCATGGGCAACTCAGCTCCCGTTGATGAAGCCACACGTGAGCAAACACTTTTCGACAGCTACCTGGTAGGTGAGCGGCGGCTGGAGGAGGCGGGCGTCTCACTGCAGTTGACGGGCATTGAACAGGTTGATGGCAAGGACGCTTATGTAGTAGAGTATACCTTCCCGTCAGGAAGCAAGTCAACGGCCTACTTCGATGCGGAAAGCGGGTTGAAGGTGAAGACAGTGAGGACAGCGAAGACTCCTCAGGGAGACATCACGCAGACCACGACATATAGTGATTTCGTGGAAAAGGCCGGCGTTTTGTTCCCGCAGACGATGGTCCAGAATGCCGGGCCACAGACGGTCACCATCAAGTCGACGTCGATAGAGGTCAACGTGCCTGTACCGGACGAAAAGTTCAAACCCTGAGGAGATGCCACGCCAGAGGCATCTCCTTCAGGGGGGGCATTTCCTTTGGGGATTTCGAATTCGTGATTATCTTTGCACCCCTCGTAAACGAGGCTAAATCGTCGGAATCATGAAAAGAACATATCAACCTTCCCGGAGAAAGAGGAGGAACAAGCACGGGTTCAGAGAGCGCATGTCCACCGCGAATGGCAGAAGGGTACTGGCTGCGCGGCGTAGAAAAGGCAGAAAGAAGCTCACCGTATCCGACGAGCGTACGTTCAAGAACTAATTCCCTGTTTGACGGGCCGGGCGTGGGGAAAATGCTAAATTTCACGCCATGGGGCCGTTCAGCTTCCGGAAAAGCGAGAGACTTTACAAGCGAAAGGAAATACAGGAACTCTTTGAAAAGGGTTCCTCTTTTCATTTATACCCGTTTCGAGTCCTGGTCATGCGCCAGGACCCCCCGGGGCCGAATCATAAAATCCTCATTTCGGTACCCAACCGGGTTTTCAGGAAGGCGGTTGATCGAAATTTGCTGAAGCGCCGCATCCGGGAGGCGTACCGACTCCAAAAGCACAAGCTTCCTTCGGGCCCGCTCACGGTCGGGTTTGTGTACACCGGGACGAAATTGCTCTCGTTTGCCGAAATTTCGCAGAAAATGACGCTGGCCTTTGGCAAAATGGAGAAGGTTTTGAGGGCGAAACGTACAGCCGACTGAACTGCGCAGGAAAAGCGGTGGACGGTTTGGGCGTCAGATGCTATATTTAGGAGTCGCCGGCATGCAAGACACCGGCAAGAATGCCGTTTTTAAGACGTATGAGGAGAAAAATCAAATGGATGGTGGTGTTGGTGGTGGTGCTGACCGCCGGGATGGCGCTACGCGAGCCGACCGAAAAATACTTCGACATCGCCAGGAGCCTGGATATTTTTGCCACCCTGTTCAAAGAGGTGAACGCCTATTATGTAGATGAAGTTGATCCCGAGAAACTGATTCGTGAGGGGATCGACGGAATGCTGGCGTCGCTGGATCCCTACACCGATTTCATCTCCGAAGATGAGATCGAATCATTCCGGATCAGCACTACCGGACAATATGGAGGCATTGGCGCGCTCATCGGCGTGGTCAATGACAAGATCGTGATCACAGATCCGTATGAAGGATATCCGGCACAAAAGGCGGGACTGAAAATTGGTGACGAGATTGTTGCCATCGACGGCCGTAGCGTGAAAGGAAAGTCGACCTCCGATGTTAGCTCCCTGCTCAAAGGGCAGCCGAGAACTACAGTCGAGGTTGAGGTTCACCGGTCTGGCGCGAAGGACAACCTCAAATTTTCTATTGCAAGGGAAAAAATAAACATCCGCAACCTCGAATACTACGGGCTGGTATCGCCGGATATCGGATACCTGAAGCTGACGGACTTTACCCCGGGCGCTGGCAAAGAGGTGGCCGAGGCAGTGACCGAGTTAAAGGAAAAGGGTGCGAAGAAACTTATCCTTGACCTTCGGGACAACCCCGGCGGCCTTCTCAACGAGGCGGTAAACATCGTGAGTGTGTTTGTGCCCAAGGGCGAACAGGTGGTCTCGACACGGGGTAAGGTGAAGGAGTGGAACAAGACGTATACAACGTTGAACCATCCCGTGGACAAGGATATTCCGCTGGTTGTCCTGACAAATGGCGGAAGCGCATCCGCATCGGAAATTGTTGCCGGTGCGTTGCAGGATTACGATCGCGCTGTGCTGGTGGGACAGCGTACGTTCGGCAAGGGTTTGGTGCAAACCACACGTCCCCTTTCTTACAACGCGCAGCTTAAGGTGACAACAGCGAAGTACTATATTCCCAGCGGGCGCTGCATCCAGGAATTGGATTACAGTCACCGCAATACGGACGGGTCGGTGGACAAGGTTGCTGATTCGTTGCGTTCGGAATTCAAGACGCGCAACGGCCGGAAAGTGTTTGATGGCGGTGGTCTTCAACCCGACATCGAAGTGAAAGACGAGTACCTGGGCGCCGTGACGATCGCGCTGTTGCGCCAGGGCAAGATCTTCGAATACGCGACCAAATATTGCGCTGAGCATCCCGCGCCTTCGGACTATGCATCGTTTCGTCTAAGTGATAGCGAATACAAAAAATTCACGGAGTGGGTAGCCGGCGAACACTTCGCTTACAGCACTACGCTGGACAAGGAGGTCAACGATCTCGTAGCCACCGCGCGTGAAGAACGGTATTACGATCAGATCGAAAGCCAACTGCAGGCATTGCAGAAACGTATCGGCGACAACAAGCTCGGAGATATGGAGCGATTCAGCGAAGAGATTCGCCGACTTCTCGAGGAGGAAATTTCTTTTCATTACGGATTGCACAAAGGGCGCGCAGAGAATACGCTGGCCTACGACAAAGACGTGGTAGAAGCCAGGCGGGTTCTCAACGATACCGCGGAGTACAACCGCATCCTGAAACCGGCCCAATAGCCCATGACGTATATCCTTTGTCTGGAGACATCTACCGACGTCTGTTCGGTGGCTTTGCATGCGGACAACCGACTAGTAGATACGCGCGAAGTTCACGAACCTCAGGCACACGCTGCCAGGCTGGTGTTGCTGGTCGAAGAAGTGCTTCGTGAGTCAGGGGTGAAAGCCGACCAGCTTTCGGCGGTGGCGGTATCGGAAGGTCCGGGGTCGTATACGGGTTTGCGGATTGGCGTGTCGACAGCGAAAGGGCTGGTGTATGCTTTGGGCATCCCGCTGATCGCCGTAGGAACGTTGGAGCTGATGGCATCGGCGCTTCGTGGGAGCGAGTGGCTTTGTCCTATGATTGATGCGCGAAGGATGGAAGTATATTGCGCGCTGTTTGATGAAGCCGGGCGTATGGTTGAAAAACCGCACCCGAAAGTGATTGACGCTGAATCGTTTTCGGAAGTGCTCGCAACGCGCAAGGTGATGTTTTTCGGAAACGGGGCGATGAAGTGTCGCGACGTGCTTACCCATTCCAACGCGGTTTTCATAGAGGGCGTGTATCCCCGGGCTGCGGAGATGGGGCTCCTTGCGGGTGAGCGGTTTGCTGCCCGGCAGTTTGTGGATGTTGCCTCATTCGAGCCGGTGTACCTGAAGGAGTTTGCAGCAAAGAAGGCCAGGACCCTGATTTAGGGCTACGGCGAACGTTTTTGTGGCGGTCGAACGTTAAAGCTTGTCGGTATGGAAGAAAAAGAGATCGTAAACAGGGTAGCTGCCAGCGGGTTGAAGACCTTCGACCTGGAGAACCTGTATCTTCCAGGGGAACGGATCAATTTGGATATTCGGGAGCGGCTGTACGAGGGGTTGATATTGCGCGAGAAGGATTTCCGTGCATGGGTCAAGGAGCATCCCTGGTCGGACTACACCGGCAAGTTTGTGGCGGTCAACTGTTCGGCAGACGCCATCGTTCCGACGTGGGCATTTATGCTGTTGGGGGTGGCATTGCAGCCCTTTGCGGAAAAGGTGGTGTACGGCGGGCTGGAGGATCTCGAGCGGGTGTTGTTCCGGGAGGCCTTGATGCGTGTGGATTGGGAGTCGTATCGCGACGCGCGGGTGGTGGTGAAAGGGTGCAGCCGGGTGAATGTTCCCGTCGAGGCGTATGTGGAGGTTGTTGCCCGATTGCGGCCGTTGGCGGCAAGCATTATGTACGGTGAGCCGTGCAGCACGGTGCCGTTGTACAAGCGTCCGCGGTGACCGACCGTTGTCGAACTTTTCCCGGTATTTTTTGCTTTCCTTATTCCGGCATTGATTACCTTTGAAGTCCCGCTTGCGGGGGCGGGTGGCCTCTGGCGCAAAAGAATAAAAAGAGATCGGGCATTTGGAAACAGGTGACGATTCGTTTATCTTTGCGCTCCCAAATTCAGTAAAAAGCGCTCTTTTAGTCGATGAGGGCGACTTTCTAATTCTGGTTTTGATAACCACAAGTCAGCAGAACGGAAGGTTTTGCTGGATGTCGTTCTTTGAATGGATGTTAATTGATAGCGGACTCCGGGCCGATTGCAGGTCACTGTAATTGGCATGATCCGGAGAGAAAGAAATCCTTAAAAAGAATAAAGAGAGCTTTCAGGTATCAGACACAAGATGAAAGCTGCCCATGATTTTGGAGGTGCTGTTTTGGCCGTAAGGTTGGGATGGTTGCCGAAGGGGTCAGAGGGTGGCCGACCGGATGGTGTTGGTCTTTTTGGGCTGGCCAATCTGGTTGTAAGAGTTAATACAATGGAGAGTTTGATCCTGGCTCAGGATGAACGCTAGCGGCAGGCCTAATACATGCAAGCCGAACGGTAAGATTGGTAGCAATACTGATCTGAGAGTGGCGTACGGGT